>JAUUWD010000116.1 GCA_030589225.1 Desulfobacteraceae bacterium
GAAAGGATCGCTCGCGCCCTGGATGGCATCAGTTATGATGTCCGCAAAGGGGAGACTGTCTGCCTCGTTGGCGAGTCAGGGTGCGGAAAGACCGTGTCAGCCCTGCCCATCCTCAGAATTATCCCACACCCCCCTGGGGAGGTTATGGGCGGTAAAATCCTTTTCAAGGGCCAAGACCTCCTTGAACTCAGCGAAGAAGATATGCAAAAGATCCGTGGAAATCATATCGCCATGGTCTTCCAGGAACCCATGACCTCTCTCACTCCGGTTTTTACCATAGGAGATCAGATCAAAGAGGCCATCCAGGTTCATGAGCAGTTGGAAAAAAATGAAATACTTCGCAGGTGCATCCAGCTCCTTAAAGATGTGGAAATCCCGTCCCCTGAAAATCGTTTGAATGATTATCCCCATCAACTGAGTGGAGGACAAAGGCAAAGAGTGATGATTGCCATGGCCCTGGCTTGCAACCCCGACCTGGTTATTGCCGATGAACCGACTACCGCCCTCGATGTAACCATTCAGGTGCAGATACTGGATCTGTTTAAAGAGCTACAGGAAAAACGAAATATGTCCCTCCTTTACATTACCCATGATCTGGGTGTGGTTGCCAATATTGCCGATCGCATCTACGTCATGTATTCGGGTATCATCGTAGAGCAGGGTTGTACCCATGACATTTTTCATAATCCCTGTCATCCATATACCCAGGGACTTCTTGCATCACTCCCCAGCCTTAAAAAACGGGGAAGCGCGCTTCACAGCATACCTGGCGCCGTACCAGATCCCGCCTATAAACCGAGTGGCTGCCCCTTTCATCCAAGATGTGAATATGCCACAGAGATTTGCCGGAGCCAGTTCCCTGAAATGTGCGACTACAGGGATGGACACCTGAGCCGCTGTCCGGTGCTTTATGAACATGAAGAAGTGACTAACCCGGATAAACCGGGAAAGTGCCTAAAGTGAACTAAAGTTTGAAGTGCCTAAAGTTAAGGAGTCGCTTCGCTCCGTTTATTTACATAAAGTAGACAGAAATTCACAGATAAGAAACTCAATCTCCAAAGCACTCAATTGGGTTAAATATTACCTTCAACTTTAGGAGCTTTAGTTCACTTTAGTCACTTTAGATCACTTATTGTCATGTAATTACTCAACTGGTAGAAACTTATTATGGGACCACTACCCGTGGTAGCGGTTTAGGCCGATTAATTAAGATGGATAACAACACCATACTCAATGTCCAGGCTATAAAAAAATACTTCCCGGTGCGAAGGGGCTTCTTTCAGCAGGTCGTCGGGTGGATAAAGGCTGTTGATGGTGTGGATTTTGAGATTAAACGGGGAAAGACCCTTGGGCTTGTGGGCGAGAGTGGATGCGGCAAATCCACTGTAGGCCGGGTAATTCTAAATCTTCTGGACCTGGATGGGGGAAAAGTGACTTACCGGGGTCAGGATATCAACGGTCTTTCTCAGAATAAGATGAAAACTTTGCGAAAAGAAATGCAGATCATCTTCCAGGACCCTTTTGGTTCCCTCAACCCCAGGATGACCGCAGGTCAAACCATTGAAGAGGGCCTTCGAACCTTAGGTATAAGGGGGCATGCTGAGCGCAAAAGACGTGTCAACCAGCTTCTCGAGATGGTGGGAATGTCCTCATCAGGGGCCGATCGCTATCCCCATGAATTTAGTGGCGGTCAGCGTCAGCGCATCGGTATTGCCCGGGCCTTGAGTGTAGAGCCTTCACTGATCGTATGTGATGAACCTGTTTCTGCCCTTGATGTTTCGATTCAGGCCCAGATCATCAATCTTCTTAAGGAATTGCAAAACCAATTAGGGCTGAGTTACCTCTTTATTTCCCACGACTTGAATGTAGTGGGTTATATCAGTGATACAGTTGCCGTCATGTACCTGGGACATATTATGGAATATGCGCCGGCAGAGGCCCTTTACGATAATCCCCTGCACCCTTATACCCGCGCATTACTTTCATCCATTCTCACCCCGGAACCGGACGACCGGCGTGAAAGACAAACCCTTTCAGGGGATGTCCCAAGCCCTTTCAATCCGCCACCAGGCTGTAAGTTCCAGGGAAGATGCCCAATGGTAGAAGACCGTTGCCGCAAAGATGAGATCAGTTTCTATGAGGCCGGTGAAAACCATGTGGCTCGGTGCTGGAAGGTGGTTGAATGATGGCCCTAAAGGGGTTGGAATTATGAACAGTTATCTCACCACAGAGACGCTGAGTTCGCAGAGAAATGATTTATTATTTTACTTTTCGCTGACCCCGAAGGAATAGGCTCCGCATTCCATGGGGCGGAGGAAGCCAAAAAGCAAAATCCATTCATCTACGGCGGGTGGGTTTCCTCAAATCGATGCCCTGTTCTATAAATGCTTAGTATGGGCTTTTGCAGCCGCAGCTTCAGCAGCCGAGTGGTTTTCCATCGCCGCTTATCAATCCCGACCAGTAAGGCGGGGACTCTCGGTCCAGCCACCGGCAGGAGAAAAAGATATCCTCCTCCGCGTTCTCCGCGTCTCTGCGGTGAAATCCGGTTTTTCTCTTGACTTTTTCGTGGAAATTGTTATATCTATTTTTACGGATGGGGGATCGTATAGGGGTAATACGGCGGGTTCTGGCCCCGTTAACCGAGGTTCGAATCCTCGTCCCCCAGCCAAAACCAATCTTTTTTCAGGTAATTTTTAACGCCCTTTTTAGGGGAAAAAGCAAAGCCAGGTCCTTTGGACCTGGCTTTTTTTGCTATGGGTGCTTCCTGGAGGGATAACTTTATGACTTACCCACACTTGGTGTAGCCGCAGAAGTGACAGGTCATGCATCCTTCTTCAAAACTAATGGTCTGCCCGCATTCCGGGCAGGTTTCTCCTGCAAGGCTGTTTTCATATTTACGACGTTTTTTATAAGAATCAGCATCAAGATATCTTCTCTCAAGGACACGGCTTATGGCATCCGGGATGGACAGAATCAGTCCATCTTTTTGAAACACGGGATACTCGCCACCAATGCCCTTTAACTGCCCAACAATTTTTTCCACTTTCACTCCCGATCTGAGGGCGAGAGAAACAAGGCGGCCAATAGCCTCTGTCTTGGCGGTCGTGGACCTTCCCGACTTGCCAATGGTCGCGAAAACCTCAAAGGGCCGGTTTTCATACTCGGTCACAGTCACATACAGGTTCCCATAACCGGTGGCCATCTTGGTGGTAAAGCCTTCAAGGGTCTCGGGCCGCTCTTTGACAGCCGTCATGAATGCCTCTTGTGTCTTGTCCTGATCCGCAAGGGAAAGCACCTGATTCTCTTTGCTCCCATCCCTGTAGATGGTGACGCCTTTACAGCTCAATTCATAGGCCAGGTTATAAACCTTCAACACGTCTTCAGCCGTGGCATCCCTGGGGAGATTGACCGTTTTTGAAACAGCATTGTCTGTAAACTTCTGAAAGGCGGCCTGCATACGAATGTGCCATTCTGAAGACACATCGTGGGCCGTCACAAATACCTCTCTCACATCCTCAGGTATTTCCTCTAAGTCCCTTATAGTCCCCTTCTGGGCAATGGTATCCATAAGTTCTCGGCTATAGAAGCCCCTTTCCCTGGCCACACTTTCGAAGTATGGGTTCACCTCCAGAAGTTCATCATTGTCCATAACGTGCCTGACAAAGCTGAGAGCAAATAATGGCTCGATACCGCTGGAACAGCCTGCAATAATACTCAAAGTACCGGTAGGCGCTATTGTGGTTGTGGTAGCATTTCTATAAGTACAGCCTTCATGGTTTTTAAAAACGCTTTTGTCGAAATTTTCAAAAACACCTCTTTCATCAGCCAGATATTTGGATGCCCCATAGGATTCTTCCTGGATGAATCCCATCACCTTCTCGGCTATCTCAAGCGCCCTTTCTGAGTTGTAAGGCACTTTCAGTTGATACAGCATATCTGCGAATCCCATGACGCCCAGGCCAATTTTGCGATTTCCTCTCACCATTTTTTCAATTTCCGGAAGAGGGTATTTGGACATATCTATCGTGTCGTCGAGAGACCGGACGGTCCACCATACGACATCCTTTAAACTTTCGTAATCGATGGCAGGTTCTTCATCATTTTCAATCACAAACTTGGCCAGGTTAATGGATCCAAGATTACATGCCTCGAGGGGAAGCAGCGGTTGCTCACCACATGGATTCGTGCTTTCGATTTCACCCAATTCCGGAGTCGGATTGTCTCTGTTAATCCTGTCCAAAAAGATAATGCCGGGGTCCCCATTTTCCCACGCCTGTTTTACCAGGGCCTGATAGACTTCGTCGGCATTCAGTTCTCCAACCTTTTTATTATCCCTGGGATCTATCAGATCATAATTGCCTTTCTGCTCCACTGCTTCCATAAAATTGTCTGTTACGGCGACAGAGATATTGAAATTATTCAATTCCTTGTTAATCTTTTTGCTGTAGATAAACTCCATGATGTCCGGGTGGTCCACTCTCAGGATGGCCATGTTGGCCCCACGGCGAGTGCCTCCCTGTTTGACCTGCTCGGTGGCTGTGTTGAAGATCTTCATAAAAGAGACAGGCCCCGAGGCCACACCACCCGTTGTCCCCACCCTACTTTCTTTCGGCCTTAGACGCGAGAAGGAGAATCCGGTTCCACCCCCGGATTTGTGGATAAGCGCGGCGTTCTTTAAGGCATCAAAAATCCCCTCCATACTATCCTCAACAGGCAGCACAAAGCAGGCTGCCAATTGACCCAGTCTGCGTCCAGCGTTCATAAGGGTAGGGGAGTTTGGCAAATATTTGGCCTCAGCCATCAGGGTGTAAAATATCTCCTCCATTTTTTTCACATGGTCTTCATCTCCATACTTTTTCTCCGCCCTCGCGATATGATGGGCTACCCTTCTGAACATCTGTTCGGGGGTTTCGATAACCTTGCCCTTGCGGTCTTTCTTCAGGTATCTCCTTTCCAGAACCCTTCTGGCGTTTTCGGAAAGAACCGGGTCCTTTTTTACGAAAATGGATCTATCCAGATGAATGGGTAATGGTTTAGTAAGGCCATATTCCAGCAACTTGGCCTCAACAATTTTCTCGATAACCGGCATGGTGATGGTGTGAGCCTCGAGTCTGGCGATCTCTTTGCGCAAGAACCGGCTGATGTCCATGGCCTGGTCAGCATCGATGCTGTTATCTCTGAGCAAGAGATCCGAAAACCTATGATCATCCCATCTATAGGCAGTCAGATCGAAGCTCCCTTCTTCTGTAACCAGAATTTTTCCTTTTTGATCCTCAATCATGCTTTTTTAAAACCCCCCAAATTACTCTTTATTTGACTTTATTTCTCTAATGATTACAGTCTCCATAAAAAGAGACTAAGAACTTAAAACCAATGGACCATAAGCCCTGTGTCTTAGAGATACAGTACCCGTTCACGGGTTCAAAGGTTCAGAGGTTCAAAGGTTGCATTCTCATCACCATACGTCATTTTGTAAACGTTTTGTACGGGAAAACTGACCTCTTCCACATCCCCACAGATCTGGAACATGGTATTTGGCAATTATGTGGCAAAACCAGCATTTTTTGCGAGGACTTCGGCTCTTCAATTTTGTCCTTGCCCCTAACCCTGAACGTTGAACCCTGAACCTGTGAACGCTTACGAGATTCAATACCTGCGCATTAAAAATGCACGAAGTTCTATTTTTACCCACAACATATAGTATGTCAAGGAAAAACTACCCAATATCTAAGACACCGATGAAAAAAAAGGCACTTGCTATACAGCCAGACAAATCATACCATATTGCATTTTTAGGAGGGAAAAATGACAATCATCCATGGTTTTCAACTGCAAA
>JAUUWD010000014.1 GCA_030589225.1 Desulfobacteraceae bacterium
TTTCTTTTGATCTCCAGTACCAGGGCGCTTCCTGGCCGGTGAGGACAAGGGTCCCTGGCGTCCAGAATGTCTTGAACAGCCTGGCTGCGGCTGCGGTCTGCTTGTGCCTCAATGAGCCACCTGAGAATATTGTTGAAGGTCTGGCCCGCTTTGCAGGAGTAAAGGGGAGGTTTGTGGTGATGCCTCTGCCGGATGGTGTCACAGTCGTGGACGACACCTATAATGCCAATCCCCTGTCTCTGAAGGCGGCCCTTGAGTCTGTTGAGGCGTTGACTGATAAAGGGTCGAGAATAATTGTGGCCCTTGGAGAGATGATGGAACTGGGAGATGCCACAATTCGTGCACACCAGGAAGCTGGACAAAGGGTCGCAGAACTTGGCACATACCACTTTCTGGCTATTGGGGAACACGCTCACGACATGACCAGGGGGGCAGTGAAGGCAGGAATGCAGAAGAAACATGCAGAAGTGGTAAGGACGCACAAGGAAATGGTGAAACGGATAAGGGAGGAGATGAGAGAAGGAGATCTTATCTTTCTTAAGGCCTCCCGCAGGATGGCTTTAGAGAAGGTAGTCGAGGGACTAAAGGGCCATACTGAGATCTTGGGAGAAAAGTCGTAAATGCTTTACAAACTGATTTACCTTTTTCACACGGATATATCATGGCTGAATGTTTTCCGGTACATAACGTTCAGGACTATCCTGTCAGCCCTCACAGCCCTGATGATCTGTCTTTTTTTTGGCGGCTGGGTCATAAAGAGACTTAGAATGATGCAAGTGAGCCAGTACATTCGAGATGACGGGCCGCCCAACCACGAAGCCAAAAAAGGAACTCCAACCATGGGAGGATGTCTGCTTCTACCGGCAATTTTTATCCCCACGGTTTTATGGACGGAACCTGATAATATTTATGTATGGATTGTAATATTCGTCATCCTGTCGTTCGGCGGCATTGGTTTTATGGACGACTATTTAAAAATTACAAGAAAAAACAGCCGCGGGCTGAGCGTCACCTCGAAATTTTCACTTCAGATCCTGGCGGCCTTCCTCGTGGCCCTGACCCTCTATTATTATCCAGGATTCGATTCTCGATTGCACTTGCCTTTCTTCAAAGCAATAGCGCCGGACCTCGGCTTGGGATACATAGCACTGGCCGTCTTTATTATCGTTGGGGCCTCCAATGCCGTCAATTTGACTGACGGCCTGGATGGGCTCGCAATCAGCCCACTTATAGTCGCTTTCGGAAGCTATGTGGTTTTTGCATATCTATCCGGGCATATAACGCTTTCGTCCTACCTGCAGATCCCTTACGTCTCAGGGACTGGAGAAATTTCCGTGCTTTGTGGAGCCGTGGTAGGAGCAGGCCTTGGATTCTTGTGGTACAACGCCTATCCTGCCGAAGTTTTTATGGGCGATGTGGGCTCACTTCCTATGGGGGCCGTATTGGGGACTGTTGCCATTATCACCAAACAGGAATTGGTCCTGATACTCGTAGGAGGTTTATTTGTATTTGAAGCGCTTTCAGTGATTTTTCAGGTGGCATACTTCAAGATTACAGGGGGACAAAGGATTTTCCGAATGGCGCCTATTCATCACCACTTTGAGCTAAAAGGCTGGCCAGAACCTAAAGTGATTGTTCGATTCTGGATCATTGCCATTATTCTCGCTCTTTTATCCTTCAGCTCTTTGAAGCTGAGATAGAAATATTAAATTTATGCATAATTTTCACAAAATAGAATTTCGCAACAGAAAAGTCCTGGTGGTGGGCCTGGGCATTACCGGGCTTTACGCTGTGCGATGGTTGGCAAAGCAGGGGGCAGTGGTAACTGTCAGTGAAGCAAGGTCTGAAACCGAACTTAACTCCACCACCTGCAAGGAGGTTCGGAAACTTGGAATCGCACTGGAGACCGGGAGGCATCGGAAAGCGACATTTTTAAAATCCGAAATGATTGTCCTGAGTCCTGGGGTGCCCCATGACATGGAGCCTCTTCGAGTTGCAAAAAAATCCGGCATCCCGGTAACCGGCGAACTGGAATTATCCAGCCGCCTGATTGATACCCCCATGATTGCAGTGACCGGTACCAATGGAAAATCCACTGTCACAGCTTTATTAGGCTCCCTGCTCAAAAATGCTAACCTCAAGGTTTTTGTGGGTGGCAACATTGGAACGCCCCTAATTGCTTATGTCGAAGGAGAGGAAAAGGCAGACTATGTAGTAGTTGAAGTGAGTAGTTTTCAACTGGATACCATTGAGACATTTTGCCCGTTTATTTCTCTACTCCTGAATATTTCTCCAGATCATTTGGACCGATATGCCTCCTATGAAGACTACGCTCAGTCCAAACTGAGGATATTCATGAACCAAAGAACCGGGCAGCTTGTTATTCTAAATGATGATGACGAAACCCTGGCGTCTGTCAACCCTCCTTCCGGAGTATCTGTTTTTCGCTTTGGAATTAAAAGAAAAGAAGGTCGACACGCCTATGTTCAGGATAAAGAAATCAGGGCAAGCCTTTCCGGAGGAGAACATATCAGCTTTTCTTTTAAATCCTTCAGGCTTCCCGGAAAACACAACCTGGAAAACCTCTTGGCCGTTGTCCTGGCAGGCCTCATACTTGGGATTGAGCCCTCGGTTATTCAGCAAGCCATCGGGGATTTCAAGGGCCTTCCGAACAGGCTTGAACATGTGGCGGAGTTTGCGGGTGTGGAATTTTATAACGATTCCAAGGCTACCAATGTAGATGCGGCTGTCAGGGCAATTACGAGTTTTGATAGACCTCTTATCCTTATAGCAGGAGGCCGGCACAAGGGTGCAGACTATGCCCGCCTGGTTAGAGCTGCCAGGGGCGGAGTACGGAAGGCCATTTTCTTAGGAGAATCCAGGGAACTATTGGCCAGTTCTTTTGAAGGGGTTGTTCCCTTTTTAATGGCCGAAGATATGGATGAAGCAGTATCCATTGCCTTTTCGCAGGCTGACAGGGGAGATGCGGTGCTGCTCGCCCCGGCCTGCTCGAGTTTTGATATGTTTTCAGACTACGCCCACAGGGGCATGGTCTTCAGATCCGCTGTTGAGAGACTTTCTCATGGCTAAGAGGAAACCCATAACTTCAGGTTACGATTATATGATTCTCATACCTGTCATCTTACTAATCGGGCTGGGATTTGTATTCGTATATAGTGCGAGTTCTCACCTCGCTGCGCATCGACTGGGTGACAGTTACTTCTATCTCAAAAGGCAAGCTCTATTTTGTTTATTCGGGTTTTGTCTTATGTTAATTGCAAAACATATCCCATGCACTTTCTACTCCAGGCTGGTCTATCCCCTGCTGCTTGTCAGTTTTTCTCTCTTGATTCTGCTGTTTATTCCGGGCATCGGATACAAGGTGGGCGGCGCCACGAGGTGGTTGAGATGGGGCGGGTTTTCCTTTCAGCCCTCGGAACTGGCAAAATTTTCGTTGGCCGTTTATTTGGCGTACTCCATGTCTAAGAAGGGATCAAACATGGGGTCGTTTTCAAAAGGGTTTTTGCCGCACATACTCATTGCAGGGGCATTTATGCTGCTCATCGTCCTTCAACCAGACCTTGGAACAGCCGTCATTATGGGCTGCTGGTTCTTAATTGTCTTATTTGTAGGCGGTGTCAAATTCACACAGCTTTCTTTGAGTATTATTCTTTCCGCTCCATTTGTCCTGTGGCTGATCTGGGCCGCTGATTACAGGCTTAAGAGATTGTGGGCCTTCATTCACCCCTGGGACGATCCCAAAGGCGTAGGTTTTCAGATTATACATTCTTTTTTGGCTTTTGGGTCCGGAGGCATTTTCGGAACAGGTCTCGGTAACAGCAAACAGAAGCTATTTTATCTGCCTGAGCCTCATACAGACTTTATTTTCTCTATAGCGGCTGAAGAACTGGGGTTCATTGGAGTGATTGTCATCATCGTTCTGTTCGGCATCCTGATCATGCGGGGGATAAAAATAGCCCTCAATGCCACAGATCTCTACAGCAGTTATCTGGCCCTCGGGTTGACTTGCTTGATCGGCCTTCAGGTCCTGGTAAATATGGGCGTGGTCATGGGACTTCTTCCCACCAAAGGGTTAACGCTGCCGCTCATCAGCTATGGGGGATCATCCCTGGTTCTTAATCTTTTGAGCATTGGTATCCTGCTGAGTATCTCTTCGAGAACATAGGGAGATAGAAGCGGTTGATAGATATAAAATCCAAAACGCCCTTAAGATGCCTTATAGCAGGCGGCGGAACAGGGGGACATCTTTTCCCGGGTATCGCCATTGCAAGGGAATTGGAAAAAAGATTTGAGGAAAAAGAGATCCTCTTCGTGGTGGGGCACCGAAGGATGGAATCGGATCTATTGGCACGATATGGATACAGGGTAACGTCCATTGATGTAGAAGGGCTAAAAGGACGTGGATGGAAAAAGGGATTCAGCGTAATGGTCAAATTGCCTAAAAGCATTTTTCAATCTGCCTCAATCATAAAGAAATTTTCTCCTTCTCTGGTCCTTGGGGTGGGAGGCTATTCAGCCGGTCCTGTCTGTCTAACGGCCAGGTTTATGGGGATACCCACGGCAATCCATGAACAAAACTCCTATCCTGGCCTCACGAATCGCCTGCTATCTCGGGTTGTTGGCCGGATTTTTATCTCTTTTGAGGAAAGCAGAGCCCACTTTAACGTCAATTCAGTTTTCTTTACAGGTAATCCGGTTCGCGATGAGCTCTTTTCGCATGACCGAATGGAACCTGAAGGCCGGAAAACATTTACAATCCTGGTTGTGGGCGGAAGCCAGGGGGCCACGGCCATAAATAAGAGTTTCGCAGAAACCCTGGAATACCTGAACGCAAGAGGAAGAAATCCGGCAGTGATCCACCAGACCGGGGAGGCAGATTATGAACGCGTTGTTAATGATTACCGGGATAGAGGACTCAGGGCAGAACTGTTGCCCTTTATTCAAGACATGACCGCTGCCTATAACCGGGCCGATCTGGTGGTTAGCAGGGCAGGAGCAACTACCATCTTTGAAATGGCTGCGCTGGGAAAGCCTTCTATTTTAATTCCCTATCCCTATGCGGCGAATCAACATCAGGAGATTAATGCCAGCAGTTTAGTTGGAGCAGGCGGCGCCGAAATGATCCATCAAAGTGATTTGAACGCGGAGACCCTCGCTCAAGTTTTGATTAAATATATGGATGATCCTTCGGCCTTAAAAAAAATGAGTACATGCACAAAAAAAATGGCACGCCCTAATGCCGCAAAGGAAATTGTGGATCATTTACTGGAGATGATCAAGCAATGAAGCAGTTCGGGAAGGCAAAGCACATCCACTTTGTTGGTATCGGTGGCATCGGAATGAGCGGAATTGCAGAGCTCCTTATCAACCTGGGCTACGAGGTAAGCGGTTCCGATCTGAAAGACAGCCCCATGACGAGGCGACTTGCTGCTCTCAGTGGGCTCGTTTTCAAAGGGCACAAGGAGGAGCATGTTGAAGGAGCCGACGTGGTGGTATATTCCTCGGCCGTGGTAAGCGAGAATCCTGAGATCCAGGAGGCAAAAAAGCGTTCTATTCCCGTTATTCCGAGGGCGGAGATGCTGGCGGAGCTGATGAGGCTCAAATACGGTGTAGCCATCGCAGGCGCCCATGGAAAGACGACCACAACCTCCATGGTAGCCTCCATCCTCACATGTGGGCATATGGATCCGACAGTGGTCATTGGCGGAAGACTCGATATCTGGGGCGGGTCAAATGCCAAACTCGGACAGGGGGATATTCTGGTTGCAGAAGCGGATGAAAGCGATGGGTCTTTTCTTGCGTTATCTCCTGCCATAGCTGTGGTTACGAATATAGATCATGAGCATATGGATTATTATGGGGACATGGAGACAATTCGTGAGACATTCATCAGTTTCATTAATAACATTCCCTTCTATGGGACGGCCATACTTTGCATAGACAATGAAGAAATCCAGGGGATTATCCCCCGTCTTAAAAAAAGATACTTGACCTACGGCATGACCTCTCAGGCAGATTTGAAAGGGCGGGATTTGGAGAAAGAAAAACTGGGAGTTAGTTTCGAAGCCCTTTATCACAACAATTCATTGGGCAGGATTGCTGTGGGAATACCAGGCGAACACAATATGCTGAATGCCCTGGCCGCCACAGCCGTTGGTCTTGAACTGGACCTGGACATCGGGGTAATCAAGGAGGGACTCAAGAACCTGGGGGGGCTGGCAAGACGATTCCAGCTCAAAGGCGAAAAGAGGGATATCCTTGTCCTTGATGATTACGGTCATCATCCAACCGAGATAACGGCCACATTGAAAACGGCTAAGGAATGCTGGCCTGAAAAGCGGCTGATCGTTGTTTTCCAGCCGCACAGATATACACGGACCGAAGCCCTGTTTGATCGTTTTGTAATTAGTTTTAATGAAGCAGATGTCCTGATTGTGACCCCTATATTTTCCGCAGGGGAGACTGCCATTGACGGAGTGACTGGGGAATGGTTATCACGGGGCATTAAGGAACACGGCCACAAGGACGTGATTTTTAGCCCCACACAGGAAGATGCTCTATCCACCCTTTTGTCAATATTACGACCTGGGGACCTGGTAATAACTCTCGGCGCTGGCGACATTCACCGATTAGGTGCAAGACTTTTGGATAAGTTGGATTAGAAGACATTGAGGGATTTAGGGATTAATGCTCTTAGAGTGAAATATTAGGTGCTTTTAAGGGAATGGATAAACGTCAGAAAGAGGAACTAAGTAGATTAGGAGTTGAGGGCGTTCGGTTTGATTGTTCAATGGCCCAGCACACCACTTTTCGTGTAGGAGGGCCAGCAGAGTCCCTTTATTAGGCGAAGGATGCGGAAAATCTCCGACGTGTCATCGCGTTTCTGAATAGAGAGGAGATTCCCTATCTCGTGGTGGGCAGAGGCAGCAACCTGCTGGTAAAGGACGAAGGGCTTGAAGGAGTGGTTATCCTGCTTCGCGGACCACTCGCTGGCATGGCACAGGAAAAACCAGACCCGTCTGTGTCTAACTTAAGGGCGCATGATATGACAGTTCACGCAGGTGCGGGCCTGCCCATTGTAGATCTTTTGATTCACTGTCGCGATTCCGGATATGGAGGGCTGGAATTTCTTGCCGGGATACCTGGAACGGTTGGCGGGGCAGTAGCCATGAACGCAGGGGCGTTTGGGAAAGAGATCGGAGACCGGGTGAAAGAGATCAACGTGATCACTACAGGAGGTGACGTAGTTGCAACAAACCGGTCTCAGCTTAAATTCTCATACAGGGCGCTTCATATGGAGAAAAAGAGCGTGATCATAGGAGCCTGTCTCAAAGTAGAGACAGAGGACGTAAAAACTATTGCTAACAAAATTGCGGGTTACCTGAAAAGGCGAAAAAAAAGTCAACCGATAGAATACCCATCGGCAGGCTCGGTATTCAAGAACCCACCGAATGATTATGCGGGCAGGCTTATCGAACATGCCGGTCTCAAAGGCAAGAAGATCGGAGGGGCCATGATATCAGAAAAACACGCTAACTACATTGTAAATACTGGCGATGCCACAGCAAAAGATATCCTGGAACTCCTGTCCTTGACTCAGGAGAAAGTGAGAAAAGAGACCGGCGTAAAACTGGAGCCGGAAATTAAAGTCGTCGGCAGATAAAAAATGAAGAAGCGATTCACACAAAAAAATTTCCACGTCAAACAAAAGAAAAAGAAAAATACCTTCGCAGTCCTTGGAACAATCCAGCGAGTAGGGACAGGTTTTTTAAGAATCTTTTTGCTGTTTGCCGTTGTGACTTTAATCAGTGTGGGTTTTGTGTCCCTATACCATTACCTGCTCGCATCCCCTTATATGAAACTCCAACAGGTGAAAGTTGAAGGCGTTGATGAAAAGGTCCGGCGAGAACTTATCCAAATATGCGGTTTGCACTCTGACCTGAGTTTATTAGCTCTCAACCTGAATGCGTTGCAGGAAAAGATGAAAAAGCACCCCTGGGTAAGATCCATTAACCTGGAAAGGTTGTTTCCGAACACCCTGATTGTCAAGGCGGAAAAAGAGACTGCATGGGCACTGGTGGTGATGGATAAGATCTACTACATGAATCCGTGGGGGGAAGTCTTTAAGGAAGTCGAAGATTCGGAGACAATGGATCTCCCGGTCATTACAGGAGTTTCCAAACAGGGATCCGAAATCCGAAAGCAACTTGAAAAGGCCACGCGTCTCATGAAACTCCTGGAGTCAGAACAGGGAATGTGGTCATTGAATGAACTCTCGGAGATCCATATGAATGAGTATGGCGGCATGTCTCTTTATTTCAACCGCATCTCAGCAGAGATCAAATTGATGTGTGAAAATCTTACAGAGAAAATTGAGGGATTAAAAAAAGTGACAAAACACCTGGCCCAGACAGGTCGAATTAACCAGGTGATAGGCATTGATTTGAATCAGGTTGATGGGGCAGTGGTTTCTTTCAAAAGCACCTAATTGAAATCCTGATGGACCGGAAATATGGGGGAGGATTATAATTTGAGCCTGGCCCCAGAGGAGTAGGCTACGCATTCCACGGGGCAGGCGTAGAGATTGGGGAAAATAGCCATTCTCGAACAGCCTCCTGGAATTTTCCCGATTATTAACCCACAACCAGTGAACGAGGTAAAACAAGATGTCTGGAGAAATAATTGTTGGTCTGGATATCGGAACAACAAAAGTCTGTGCTGTGGTAGGTGAAGCGCGTCCTGATGGCGTAGAGATTATCGGCATGGGAAGTCATCCTTCAGAGGGCCTGAGGAAAGGGGTGGTCATTAACATCGAGCACACAGTTAATTCCATAAAAGAGGCCATAGAGGAAGCCGAGACAATGGCTGGTTGTGAGATCAGTTCAGTTTATGCAGGCATAGCGGGTGGTCATATAAAGGGCTTTAACAGCCATGGAGTGATCGCACTAAAAGAAAAGGAGGTGACCAAAAAGGATATCGACCGTGTTATTGAGGCTGCCAGTGCAGTGGCCATCCCTATGGACCGTGAGGTCATACACACCCTGGTCCAGGAATTCATTGTAGACGAACAGGGTGAAATTTTGGACCCATTGGGAATGTCCGGTGTACGCTTAGAGGCAAAAATTCATATTGTAACGGGTGCTGTGACCTCTGCACAAAACATTGTTAAGTGTGCAAATCGCTCCGGCTTGGATGTGTGCGATATCATTCTCCAGTCTCTGGCATCGAGTGAGGCGGTGCTGTCAAAGGAGGAACGAAATCTTGGAGCGGCGATTATCGACTTTGGAGGAGGAACGACCGACACGGCAGTATTTTCAGGAGGAGCCATCAAGCACACGTCTGTTCTTCCGTTAGGGGGAGACAATTTGACTTATGACATCGCTGTAGGGCTCAGAACACCCAAACTGGAGGCGGAGAAGATCAAGATCAGATATGGATGCGGCCTCTCCTCCTTGACCGGCCGGGACGAGACTATTGAGGTGCCTGGTGTGGGGGGACGAAAACCGCGGGTTCTGTCACGGCAGGTCCTGGGGGAGATACTGGAACCGCGGGTTGAAGAAATATTTTCCCTGGTCCACAGCGAACTTACGCGCTCTGGGCATGAAGACACTATCAGATCTGGTGTGGTCATAACTGGAGGTTCAGCCGAGCTGCAAGGAGTTACAGAGTTGGCTGAGCAGATATTCAACTCGCCTGCTCGCGTGGGTTACCCCCAAGGGATGAGCGGGCTGGCAGAAATAGTCAACAAACCAATGTATGCAACAGCAGTTGGTCTTGTCCTGTACGGATCAAAGACAAATAATAAGACAAAAAAGTTTCGGATAAGGGATACAAACATTTTTAACCGTGTCATGGGCAGAATGAAAAAATGGTTTAAGGATATCATTTAGGCCATAAACTCCAGTCTTGTAGTAAAGGATTCTTTTAGCGGTGTAGTCTAGCCAAAAGCAGGGCTGTATAAACCCGCTAAACAATTTTATAATTATATTAGAAGGAGGGAAGAAATGAAATTTGAATTTGTAGACGAAAAGGAACGGTACAATGCTAAGATTAAGGTATTGGGTGTTGGAGGCGCAGGTGGCAATGCTATCAACAATATGATCGCCTCCAAATTAAGGGGGGTGGATTTTATTGTTGCGAATACGGATTGTCAGGACCTTGACCGATCCACATGCTCCCAGAAGATCCAGATAGGACCATCAGTCACTATGGGTCTCGGCGCCGGCGCTGATCCAGAGATCGGGAGACTATCCTGCGAAGAAAGCATCAATGAGGTCAGAGAAGCCATAGATCATCCCGATATGGTTTTTATCACCGCCGGGATGGGAGGTGGAACAGGAACAGGTGCATCTCCTGTGGCAGCAAGAGAGTGCAAAGAAAGCGGTGCCCTCACTGTAGCTGTGGTGACCAAACCCTTTTCATTTGAAGGAGAAAAGCGGATGAAAAGGGCGATGGCTGGAATAGAGGAGCTCAAAAAAGAGGTTGACAGTCTCATTATCATCCCTAATGAGCGTCTCAAAGTATTGGGTGGTAAAAGCACATCCTTTAAGGATCTTATTGCACGGGCGGATGAAGTGCTCCTTCAGGCTGTGAAAGGAATCTCAGAACTTATCATAAGCAACGGCTTTATCAATTTGGATTTTGCAGACATCAAAAGGGTGATGGAGCAGATGGGCACCGCCATCATGGGAATGGGTAGTGCAAGTGGAGAGAACAGAGCCGCGGAGGCGGCCCAGATGGCTATCAACAGCCCGCTTCTCGAAGATATTTCCATCGGTGGGGCTCAGGGATTACTTATGAACATAACAGGTCCCTCTGACATGACAATGGAAGAAATCGATGAGGCCTCCAACTACATCAAAGAGGAAGTGAACCAGGACGCGGAGATATTCTGGGGCGTGGTCTTTGATGATACCCTGGAGGATGAGATTCATGTTACTGTTATTGCTACCGGCATAGATAATGGTGCTGGCAGTAATAACAATTATTGCACGCCTGATTACAGTAATGTGGTTAAAATCAGAGATATAACACCTGAAGAAGCAGGGGAAAGCTGGACCGTCAAAATGAACGGCGAGAGCCTTGATACCCCCACGTACCAGAGAAAGGGCAAAGAACTTTCGACTTGTGCTGAAGAGGGCGAGATCAGCCTGAGAAGAAAGAGTATCCTCAATAGATTCCAGCTAAAGGATAATCTGGATTACCCTACATTTCTCAGAGAAAAGGCCGACTGATAAGTAGATCGCTTCGCTTATCACCGCTGAAACAGCAGGGAGAATACTGGAACACTGGAATGGTGGGAAATATTGCATAGGGCAAAGAGCATAGGGCAAGGCGAAAAAACCTCATGCGCTATGCACTTAGCGTATTTTGATTCCATGCGCGAGGCAGGAACTCATGCCTCAAAAAAACTGTTTTATTCTTCCCGCCGCGGCAAGATAGAATTTCCGAGATGTTAAATTCGGGTTACAGGTTACAAATCGCAGGATCATTGAGGAACTAATGTAACAGCTCAATATGCCGGGCCAGCATAAAAGGCTTACGCCTAAATTCCTTACCCGGAGTTTACCCGTAAGGGTTTTATCCACAGGATATTGAGCAAATACGAACTAAGCGTAGCTCTTTACATATTGGAAGGTAAATTGAAACATGCCACATGACATTGTTTCCATTTACAGAACCAGGTTAGCCAGGGAGAAGGGAGCAGTCAAAAAAGATTGGGGCGGCAGGCTGTCAGTTGCGCTTACCTACCCCAATTATTACCGCCTTGGCATGTCAAACCTGGGCTTCCAGGTTGTTTACAATATCCTGAACCAAAGGTCCGACGTTGTTGCGGAGCGTGTTTTCCTGCCTGAAGGCCAAGAGATGTCCCTCTACCTTCGGTCAGGAAAATCGCTCATGTCGTTGGAATCCCAGGCTCCCCTCCAAAAATTCGACCTTGTTGCCTTTTCCCTCTCCTTTGAAAATGACTATCCAAATATCCTGAAGATTCTGGAAATGGGAAAAATCCCCCTTCATTCTGATGAAAGATCCTACCCATGCCCTTTGATCATGGCCGGAGGCATTACGACCTTTCTAAACCCTGAGCCTTTAGCCGCCTTTATTGATTTCTTTTTGATGGGTGAAGCTGAGGCAAATCTAAATGAATTTATAGATCATCTTTCAGATTTCATATCGTCTAATCTAGAAAGAAGCGAGATTGCAAAAAATCTTGCCACAAATATGACCACTCTTTATGTCCCTTCACTTTACGAGCCAGAATACCATAAAGATGGAACCCTTAAATCCTTTCTCCCCAAAGAGAGTAAAGTACCTGAGAAGATCAAAGTGGCATGTTCCGCAACTGCCGGGTCCACAGAACAAAAGGTGCCTCTTTCTACCATCACAACACCAGATACAGAATTTGGTAACAAAATCCTGATCGAACTGGGGAGGGGATGCGGCCGTTCATGCCGGTTTTGTGCTGCGGGATATGTATATCGCCCGCCGAGGGTCCATCCGGAATCTGATCTTCTAACGGCGATTGAGAAAACCCTGAGACAATGCAAACAGGTGGGATTGTTGAGCGCCGCAGTATCGGATATACCCGGCATAGAAAACCTGTCCTCCCTGATCTTGAAGCATGGAGGACGTTTTTCTGTTT
>JAUUWD010000329.1 GCA_030589225.1 Desulfobacteraceae bacterium
TCATGGCAGAATCCCCCTTGCAGCAATCGGTGTTGATGTCATGGCCGGATTCCCGGGAGAAGATATTGTTGCACATGAAAACACGTGTGCCCTTATCAAAGATTTGCCTGTATCCTATCTCCATGTATTTCCTTTTTCGCGCCGGCCGGGAACGGCTGCTGCGTCCTTTGATGGCCTGATTGATCCAGGTGTTATAAAAGAAAGGGCTGAAAAGTTAAGAGACATTGGCCTGAAAAAAAGGACGTCGTTTTATAATAATTGTTTGGAAAAAGAATTTCAGGTGCTCGCCGAGAGGTGGCATTCAAAAGAAAAGAAGATAATGAAGGGTCTGAGCGATAACTACCTGCCGGTCCTTTTTCCCTCGTCTAAAGATTTAAGAAACCAAATGATTCCGGTACACATGGAGAGGGTAGAGAACAATATGGTGATCGGCTCCGCCATGTAATGGGCCGTCTTTTCACGAGCCATTACAGGATGTAGAACCTCAATTGAGCATCACTCAATTAGGGTATTATAGGTTCAGGATTCCGAGACCACCATTTCTGTTTTCGCGGCCTGGCGCAGCAGGCGCTGTTTGATTCTGAACAGAGCAGGACTGAGACTCACGTGATAGGTATGGGGATTTCGGAAACGTTTGTACCCAGCATCCAGTTGCTTCAGATTTTTCAGGGTGTGTTCCCGGATCGCATGGACAGGAGGACTCTGGTAAACCAACTTGCCCTTCTGAAATATGGGGACCATGAGCTCCTGTTTCTTGAAGCGCCTGGGATAGGTCTTGAAAACATAATGAAACATGGGGTGGTATGCCCGAAGGGGACGTCCCATGGGAATTCGCTCGTCATTCAGGAACAGCACATCCCCTCGCATCCGTCCCCTCTGATCGTACATTCTTACCACCTTCTTGGGACCGGGATTTGTGATTTTCTCGGGGTTGTCCGATCGCTTGATCTTGGGTGTCATATGCTCCCCGCCATCATCCATGGCTGTAAGCTTATAGACCCCCCCCAGGGCAGGGCATGAGAATGAGGTGACCAGCCGTGTGCCCACTCCCCATAAGTCCACACGTGCTCCCTGCCGCTTGAGGCTCTCTATGATCCATTCGTCAAGATCGCTGGAGGCCACGATGGCTGCATCCGGAAAGCCTGCCTCGTCCAGCATGCGACGGGCCTCTTTACTCAGATAAGCCAGATCCCCGCTGTCCAGGCGGATCCCCCAGAGTTCATGGCCTTTTTCCCTTAGCTCCTGCCCCACCTGGATGGCATGTGGAACCCCACTGCGGAGTGTATCGTAGGTATCTGCCAAAAGCAGACAGGAATCGGGGTAGACCTCCGCGTAAGCTCGAAAGGCATCCAACTCATGTGGGAAGCTCTCCACCCAGGAGTGGGCGTGGGTCCCGCGCACAGGTATGCCATAGAGGCGGCCTGCAAGGACATTTGAGGTACCATCCACGCCTCCGATGTAAGCGGCACGAGATGCCATCAAAGCACCATCGGGACCGTGGGCCCTTCGCAGGCCGAAATCGATCACGGGATCCCCGTTGGCCGCCCAACAAACACGGGCCGCTTTGGTGGCGATGAGCGTCTGAAAATTCATCACATTAAGCACCGTGCTTTCTATTAGCTGGGCCTCGGGCAATGGCGCTGTCACACGGATCAAAGGTTCATGGGGGAAGACCACAGTTCCCTCGGGAATGGCCCAAAGGTCCCCTGTAAATTTGAAACTTTCCAAATATGCCAGGACCTTCTTGGAAAATATTCCCAGCCCCTCGAGATAGGATAGGTCTTCCTGGGTGAACTCAAGTTGCCGTATGTAGTCAATTATATCTTCCAGGCCAGCCAGCACACAGTAACCCCCTTCATCAGGGATACTACGGAAAAAATAGTCGAAATTAGCCCACTGGTCCTTCTTTCCCTCTAAGACATATCCACCCACCATGGTGAGCTGATAAAGATCGGTCTGCAATGCCAACTTGGACCACATTTAAAATGCCTCCTTGAATTTAAACATACAAAGTAACTCTTAAAGCTTCGCCTCTAAGCTCAAAGGCGGGCTCTTTACCATTATGCTCGATCATGGCCGCCTTCCAATATTACGCTATTTACAACTCAAGATTTGGACACCATTTTACCGGGCTCTTTCATCCCCAACTCTATGGCGGTTTATCCCTGCGCTTTCGACTTGACCCTATTTTTGTTCATATTTATCTCACTTTGTTATGATAACTTCCCAATGCCCGCCTTTGGCACCGCCAACTCGTTTAATAATCTCTTTTTCTTTTAAATATTTAATATTCCTTTCTATTGCTGTAGTACTGATACCTATTAGCCTACTTAATTCAGGAATAGAAACCTGCTGATTTGCCTGCATCAGTTTAATAATTCCAAGTCTATTTTCACCCAACTTTTCACCCGGTGTTTTTATTTTTTGTGCAAAGAGTTCTACAAAAAAACCAGAAAAATCGCACTTGAATACAGGTTCCGGCGAATTGGTAACACGACACGCATGGATAATTTTAAAAATTCCTCTACCCCAGGCCTCAATTAGACCTGCACGAAAAAACACATTAGCAATAACAGGATTAAACGGTTTTGAAGGATGTTTCTCCTTCAATTGTGATATTGTCCAATTTTCCGGCAATTGACCTTCGTTCCAGAAAATGATTTTATCGCTGTACACGCTTATCTGTATTGGATTAGCACTGCTGTAATCCTTATGAGCAATGGAATTTAACAGAGCTTCCCGTAAGGCTGCTTCGGGGAAAGGATATTCTTCTATTCGGCTCAACCCCTTGTATTCAATAGTGGCTTTCTGGTACTTGGTCAGCAATAGATCCATTGTTTTTTCGACCTGAGAAAAAAGATTTCCGTGGATTTCATCCTGAAAAAGAAGATCATCATCAGTCTTGAAATAACCGATTTTTACATAC
>JAUUWD010000040.1 GCA_030589225.1 Desulfobacteraceae bacterium
CTGCCGTTCTTTTTCCACCTGTTCTGAGGTAACGTTGGCTTGCTGCTCAGCACGGCGCACTTCGATCTCTCGTTGCTGTTCAAGCTTAGCGAACTCTTCTTCTTTGTCCAAATTTAACTTATGCCGTTCTGCCTCGAGATCCTTCCTGCGCATTGCTACTTCAGTGTCGCGCTCGACCTCGTTACGCTGCCTCATTCTGGCCTGAATGACTTCGGTAAGCACAGTCAGGCCTTGAGCATCAAAGGCGTTCTGGGGGTTGAAATAGCTCTGATCAGTTTGATCTAAAGCGCTTAAGGAGACCGATTCAAGTTCCAGCCCGATTTTTAATAAATGCTCGGAGACCGCACCCTCCACCTTTCGAACAAATTCGATCCTCTTTTCGTGGAGTTCATCCATGTCCATCTCAGCCGCCACAGCTCTAAGGGCATCCACAAACCTGCCTTCGACCAACTCCTGAAGTCCCTTTGTATCCATAGTACGTCGGCCGAGGGTTTGCGCGGCGTCTGCAACGGCTTCCATGGTTGGCTTGACGCGGACATAGAACTCAACTTGCACATCCACCCGCATACGGTCGTGCGTAATCAATGCCTGATTATTGGCACGTATTACCTCCAACCTAACCGTATGCATATTCACTGGAATGAATTCGTGCAACACCGGGATGACCAACGCTCCAGCGTTCATAACAACCTTCTGGCCGCCGAAGCCCGTTCTTACAAATGACATCTCTCTCGAAGCTCTCCGATAAAACTTCCGCAGGAACAGCCAAAGAATAACCAACGCGACTGCCACACAAATGGCAATAATAATTATGATTGCTAACATAGACATTTTGATCCCCCATTTGTGAATCGAGTTAATCCATAACCGAGCCGATCCAAACTGATGAACCGGTCAAAGGGTTCACACTCAATTAATAGGCCAACTATAATCGTTACTATTAATAAGTATGTTTCCGAAATCCAGAAGGCCCGTAGCAATTTCATCTTGCCAAGGTGAAACATCCAGACGGTTCGCAATACAATGCCTGATTACCCCAGCATCGTCAATCTTACCCAAGAGAAGAGCCCCTACCAGTATAGAGCCATCCAGAAACAGCTTTCTATATACACCATGTTTAACGTCAACATGGCTTAATACTTTAAATTCCCCCTCTTCGGGCCTGGACAGTCCTATTGAAACTACAGATGTCTCCAAAATGGTCGTCACATTCTCTCTAAATTGCCCCTTTCGCTTCGCAGGACAGCCAGCCATGTTCATTCCAGCTATTTCGCCCTGTGCACAGGCATTAGACCAAGTTGCTATAACCTCCATTTGGCCTGTAATCGTATTTTTCCCCTCAGCCACATCACCAGATGCAAAAACGTCTTCGAGGTTAGTCCGCATCTGGTCGTCAACAAGAATACCGTCTCTCATTTTGATCTCTGTGTTTTCCACCATATTCAAATTAGGCTTGACCCCTTTCCCAACGACCACCAAATCCGCCGTTAATACTTCGTTAAAATTGGTGAGCACATGAACACGGTCGCCTTTCCTATCGATCCGTTCAACCCTCCTGCCAAAAAGGATAGAAATCCCTTGGGCCTCCAACTTTTCTTGAATAATAGCCGCGCCTTCAGAATCCATTTGCTGAGATAGAATTTGATAGGAACCAACGACAAGAGTGAGCTTTTTTTCCTTGCCAAGGATAGCCTTTATTATTTGCAAACTCACCAACCCGGCCCCAATGAAGACGATTTCTCTTGCCTTTTCAGTCGCCTTTTCTATCTTATCTGCATCCCTAATGGTGCGTAAAGTTGAAACAAACTCCAAGGCATCCGTATCTACATTCTTTAGCGGTATAGCCGAGGCTCCACTAGCAATGAGAAGATTATCATAGGGTAAGTTAGAACGATTGTCGAGATGAACAAGCCGTTTCTCGGGGTCTATACCGACTGCTCTACGTCCAAATAGTCTCTGCACATCAAATACTTTGTAAAAGCCATCATCCACCATAAACATGTCAGATCGTCTAATTTGACCGGCAATATAATAGGTAGTTAGGACCGGGGAATATGCATTACAGTCTTCGGCGGAGACTAATAAAATCGTACCGGAATCGCCCATTCTCCTCAGCGCCCTGATAGCAGACAGCCCCGCAGCGCTGTTTCCAATGATGACATGTATCTTATGTCTTCTCACCGTAATTATTCCAAAGTGAAACAACCCCCCTCAGGGGTAAAAAATTTGAGTCGTTATAAAAGACTTATGAGTTACTGCCCTAAAGCATCTAATCCTATACTTACTCCAAACCGAGTTCTTGTAATTTCCTTGGGGTGGGTATACTCTCGTGACTCCAACCCCTGATTCTGTAATATTCCGGAAGCATTTCGGCAAGGTGAACGACCATACCTTTGGCCGGGCCGTCAGGCATAGGTTCCTCTAACATTCTTTTTGGTAGCGAGTCATCTCTAACAGTCAGCCCGGACTTGAGATTAAAGAGTTTTTCTAAATTGAATATCCTTTCTCCGGTTTTCATCAAACCCTTATGCCCTCCCATGTCAATTCCTGTGGCGGCTTCAATGAGGGCACGCGCATGATCTTCGTTCAATATCAGGAAAAACATGAAATTACACATGCCGCAGGAGTCAATAATACAGAACCAATCCTGGACATCCGCTGCCAGCACAGGTTTGTCATCCCATCGGTGGGGGTCGACCGGTCCCACATTATGATCCATGGTGACCCGCCAATGTTGAACAGAGTAGAGTGTCAGGTCATGCACTTCGCCGCGAATGTGGCACGCTCCACGGGAATTGGTAGCATAACCCAAACCCATGCCCTGTAATCCTCTGGGGTCATAACTGGCAAAATCCAGTTTCTTTGAGCCCATAAAGAACTCGGGGTGTCCATATCTTTTGGCCAACCGATAAGAGCCGTCGGCCAAAACTTTACCAAACCCCTTTCTTAAGGCCATGTCCTCGATGAGCTTAATCACGGCCTGAGAATTGCCAAAATTAAGCGGCATTCCCACATCTCTCTCTGGCAAATAGCCCTTTTCATAAAGTTCCATTGCGCAGGCGATGACCGCTCCGGCAGAAATAGTGTCCATGCCCATTTCATTGCAAATAAAGCCAGCCTTAGAGACGACATCCAGATCATTAGTTTCACAGCTCGAGCCGAAGAGGCCAATGGTTTCATACTCAGGGCCTACACCTTCTCCGGCGAATTCCGGGTTTGTTACCCTGGTTACCCGGCCGCATCCCACCGGACAGGCGGGGCAGGCCAAGCCCATCTTATGTCTTGTCGCAATTGTCGTGGATAGGGTTTCGCCGCTGAGCTTTTCCCACTGTGGGTTAACCCCCGTCTGGAAGTTCCTGGTGGGAAGGCTACCGAATTCCTTGACAAGGGCCAGCACACTAGGGGTGCCGTGTTGATGAAAATGCTCCGTATCCTCGTTGTCGATAGTTTCATAAGCCTTCATCATCGCTTTCAGGAAGGCCTCACTATCGGCTACCTTTACGCCGTTGGTGCCCCGGACGGCAATAGCTTTCAGGTTCTTGGAACCCATTACGGCCCCAACCCCGGACCTGCCTGCAGCCCTTCCCATGTCACTCATAATACAGGCAAATAAAACCAAATTCTCTCCGGCTGGCCCTATGCAGGCCACCTTGGCATCAGGATCCGTCTCCGCAATGACGGCAATTTCAGTCTCGGTACTCGTCTTACCCATTAGATGGGAGGCATCTCTCAACTCCACTTGGTCATTATTGATCCAAAGATAGACAGGTGTTGAAGCTTTTCCTTCCAAAATAATTATATCGTAACCAGCATATTTAATGGCCATAGCAAAAGCCCCTCCAGCACTGGATTCTGCAATGGCGTCCGTTAAAGGCCCTTTGGTTACCACCATATATCGGCTCCCGCCCGGAGCTCCAGTGCCAGTGAGAGGGCCGGTGGCGAAAATCAACTTATTTTTGGGACTCATGGCATCTACCGCCGGGTCTATCTCATCATAGAGATATTTTACTCCCAGCCCCCTACCACCGATAAAATTCTCTGCACTCGGGCGATCCAACACCTCAATCGTAACCAAAGGCTGACTTAAATTCACTCTCAAGACATTCCCTGTCCAGCCATACCACATATCTACTCCTCCTGATAAGATCCCAAAAGTCGTTCCGCCACGCTCTTCCTTTTGGCCGCCACACTTGTATGGGCCTCTTCGAATCTGATAGCCCCTGAGCGGCAAACTTTCACGCACTGTGGATCTCCCCCACAAAGGTCGCACTTCTCTGCATAACTGTCTGAAACGACGATACACCCAAAGGGACAAGCCAAGGTGCACATCTTGCAACCAACGCACTTGTCCTTATGCACTGTTACCACACTTACCGCGCCACCCGGGTCTTTATCGATCGAAATGGCACCCGCAGGACAATTCTTAGCACACCACGGGTCCTCACACTGGTAACATACCACCGGAACCGCCATAGATTTGTCAATAAACACACTGCTATGAATTCTGGACTTGAGGGGATTGAACTCACCATGGTGTGTGAAAGAACAAATAAGCTCACAATACCCACATCCAGTACATCTACCAATGTCAATGACTATCCCTTTAGCCATCTGTTTCCCCCTGTTTCTATTGTTCTAACGCCCTTCACAAACAGGCCTTTTTTCAAGAAATTATTCTACCGGAGAGTCATCCCCTCCCTGCATTCGATCTGTGGCTATTATCCTTCGTGCTTTACGTCAACCACCGGCCGTTGGTGGAAATATTGCGACTGAATCCCCAGCATCAAGTTCGGTCTCCAGGCCCTTCAGAAACAAGATATTTCGGCCATTTCTAAATATGCTTATGTTTTTCCGGAGATCGCCATGTTCATCAAAAATTCTATCGTGACGTTCCAGTGAGTTACACAAGACCAACAAAAGAGCTCGGATATTTGAGGCATTGCTCAGGTCAATTTGCTTCTTTTCTTCCTGAAAAACTCTTTTAAGGAGCCCATAGAAATTAGCTTCTACCTTGGAGGCTTTATCCATCGCCTTCTAAAATCTCCCCCCAAAATCTCCTTCAGACGATTCATAGGAGTTTGATGTGATTCTTCAATTGTGAAGTGCTCTGCTCACGTTCCGCACAACGGGCATAAAGGTCTTTTTTACCACACGGGAGGGCGGCTTTCTATCTCGAATCCGCTTTTCTTCTGGCCATCTCTCAAGCAGCTCTCTGTCTTCTAACCATTTCCCAACTTTCCGTCTTTCCACAAGCCTTCTTGCCGAGACACTTCTTTCTTGCGCATGCCTATCTTCAGGCCATCTCTCGACCGTCCATCTTTCCTGAGGTAGTCTCCTCGGAACCTCTTTTTCTTTCACCTGTCTCTCTCGGACTGGTTCCTCCCGCCTCTTTTCGGAAGGTATCAATTCCTCTTGAACAACCTTGTCTTGCCATCTCCCTTGAGGACCTCTGTCCTGCCACCTGGTTTGCGCTCCCATGGCCGGCATACTTGTTAGCGGGGTCTGTGGGGATTGAATACCTGCGATGGGGACCTCCTCAGTCGGGCTCAGACCGAGGTAGGCCTCCTTGACATGAGCGTTATTCTGCAATTCTAGAGGATCTCCTTCGAGGGCAATGGTGCCCGTTTCCATGACATAGGCCTTTTGGGCCAACTGAAGAGCCAGACTTGCATTCTGTTCAATTAACAGAATCGAGACTCCTTCGTCGGAGATTTGCTTGATAATTGCCCCGACCTCCTTGGTTAGTAGCGGGGACAAACCAAGAGAAGGTTCGTCAAGGAGAAGAAGCCTGGGGCTGGCCATCAAACCGCGACCGATAGCCAGCATTTGCTGTTCTCCACCACTTAAGTTAGATGCAGGTCTGTGGCGGGCTTTTCCCAGTATGGGAAAATACCCGTAAATATGTTCCAGATCGGTTGCGAGCCTATCCGTATCCTTTCTCAAATAGGCACCGGCCAAAAGATTGTCCAAGACACTCATCTCCAAAAAAAGCCTTTTGCCCTCGGGAACTTGGACTATGCCCAAAGCAACAATTTTTTCAGGCGATTTTCCATCTATCCTTTTGCCCTCAAATAAAATCTCGCCCGAAGTGAGTGGAACCAATCCCGAGATTGCCCTCAATGTTGTACTCTTACCGGCTCCATTAGCGCCAATCAAGGCAGTAACGGCCCCCTCCTGCACCTCGAGAGAAATGCCCTTGAGGGCCTGGACACCACCATAATGGACAACGATGTTTTTCAGAGTGAGCAAGCCATCTCTTCACCCAAATAGGCCTCTACCACCTCCCGGTGGTTACAAACCATTTGCGGTGCTCCTTCAGCAATCTTATTTCCAAAGTTTATACATGTAATCTTATCGCAGGTTGTCATGACTGCCCTCATGTCATGCTCCACAAGTAAGACAGTAATCCCGCGGTCACGAAGCATCTTTATTCTATCCATAGTCTCGCTTGTTTCCGTAGGGTTCATTCCGCCCACTGGCTCGTCGAGTAAGATCATCTTGGGCCCGGTAGCCAGGGCATTGGCTATTCCAAGGGCGGCCTGATGGCCATGTGGCAATTCTGCAGCAATCTCATCCTTTCTGTCGGCGATACCCATACTTTCGAGCAAGTTCAGGGCCTTTTCCTCTGTTTCTCTTTCTTTTCGACGTGTCTCGGCCGAATGCCGGAATTGTTGCCAGAGTGTAGTCCCAGTGTGAAGATGACAGGAGATAACCACATTCTGCATCACTGTCATTTCACTGAACAGGGCAGTCAGCTGAAAGGTACGGACAAGCCCCAACCTTGTCACAACGTGGGGCGGTAGGCCTGTTATTTCCTGCCCTTGCCAAATAATCATTCCTCTAGTTGGTTTGAGAAAGCCTGAGATTAAGTTAAATAGAGTGGTCTTGCCCGATCCATTGGGGCCAATTAGACCCCTTATCTCACCCTCTTCAACACTCATTTCAATCTCATTTACAGCCACATTTTTGCCAAAATTCTTTCCCAACCCTTTCAATTCGAGAATAGCCACAAGCGCTTCCTTTATAACCCATACCCCAAACACCAGACCTATTGATTTTAACAGTGGAAGTTCTGGTGCATTATTATCAGGGGCCTTATTTCATTAGTCCCCAAATGAAATCCGAATTTTCCAGATCTTTCCCGCTGAGGATCCCAACCGACTTGGTAAGCTCTCCAGACCATCCGGCAAGAAGATCAAAGTTAAAATTATTATAATCCCGTAAACCATAGGCACCCAGTCGGCCAGGGGCTGTAGCACTTCGCCCAGTATAGTTAAAACGACAACCCCTATGATCGGCCCAGCAAAGGTGTGCGAGCCACCGAACACTACCCATACCAGAAGATATAGTGTGGTTGTAAATCCGAACTGGTGGGGCTCAATGGCCCACAGCCTATGGGCCAGGAGAACTCCAGCGATACCTGCAAAGAAAGATCCTATAAAAAACGCCAGCATTTTGTAACCGTCGGCATTTATGCCTACGCTTTTAGCAAGAGCTTCCTGCGATTGGACGGCCTTCATACTGTCACCTATACGAGAATTGTCCAGCCGATACATGAGAGAGAGACAGATGATGGTCACTACCAGGGTCAGGAAATAGTAAGGAATGGCCTCAGCAAAATCCAGTGCGGGTACACCGGGAATAAGTTCAGGGATAGGGACGCCCAGTCCTCTGTGGCCTCCGAAAGGGACCTTAAACCTGATCCAACAAAGCCTAATAGCTTCACCTGCCGCAAATGACGCAACGAAAAAAGAAAAGTCTTTTGTCCTGACCAGAGGGTAGCTAATTGCCAGGCCGGTCAGTCCGGCGGCCAGGCCCGCCAACGGCATAGAGAACCAGAATGGGATACCCAGCTTGCCGGATATCAATGCGGTCGCATATGCCCCGGCACCCATCATGGGTACATGAGCCAAAGACCATCCTCCAGTGGTTGTGATAAGACGAAAGCTGACCGCCAAGATGACATTCACCATAAGCATTGTCAAAAAATCAACTTTGTATCCACTTATAGTAAATGGCGCCACCACCATAATGATGGCCAAAATTGTTAGCCACACTGACCTATTCACATTATTCTTCTGCATGGCCCGCTACCCCTTGGGGTCTGATTGCTAAAATAACTAGCATCACCAATGTGTTAACCAAATTGGCGATAGTAGAATCTAGCAGGGTCGTAATGATGGTTGTCAAAAAGCCAAAGATCAGCGCAGCCAAAATAGTACCTTTGATGTTCCCGGCTCCTCCCACAATGACGACTACAAACGCCGTCCAGACTACCGAATGGCCCATATATGGGTGAACCGACATAATTGGCGCCATGAAAGCCCCTGCTGCGCCTGCCATAGCCGAACCGAGGAGCATGGCTACAGCAGCACTTTTTTTGGGGCTTATTCCATACAAAGCGGCTGCTTCGGGATCCTGAGCTGATGCACGCAGCCCCCGTCCAACCCTGAACTTGGCCAAGAAATACCAAAGCGCCCATAGCAGGATGATAGTTGCCGGAAGAACTATGAATCTCTGCCAACTGGTGGAAACGCCACCTATGTCCAGGACTTGGGGAAACGCAGCAGGGACAGGCTTCATCTTGCCTACGCCCCAAATCTCGACCACAGCGACCTGAAGTATAAAGACAAGCCCAACGGACATAATAAAACCGCTGAGGACATTCCCGTGCGCATGCCTAAAAATAAGTCGCTCGGAGACTAAACCCAACAGGCCCACTATCACAATAGCTGCTCCGACAGCGATAAAAAAGGGCCAATGCAGTAAAGCGAATAAGACCCAGACCGTATAGGCCCCAATCATGTAAAACTCGCCGTGGGCAAAATTGACAATGTGCATAACGCCAAAAACCAGACTCAATCCCACAGCTATCAAGGCATAAAACGAACTTATCATAAGTCCATTAAGAATTGTTTGCCAAAAGAATTCCACACCTTTTCCTATTTATTGTCCCAACGAAAAATAGATAATTTTTTCATGTTCAAGTCGAAGATCCCGGACTGTGAGGGGGGGAAGACGACAATTTTAATCACCCCGCTTAAATACAGCGGGACAGGCATCCATACATTGAGTATTTCGAGGATTAAAATTTGTGCCAGACGTACCGCTAGTGGCGGGAGGAAAATTAGCAGTTGTCGTTCAGACACTATTTATTGAGGCAGAAACGTAACCCGGTCTTTCATAGTACCTGGGCCCAGTTATCGCAACCAATGATCCCAATAAAAGAGCCCAGGCTTCCCTTTATGTCTTCGTTACATAGCAATACTACCAGCTACATCAGTTTCCATTTCTTGAGACACTTAGTGAGTATTTCCTTATTGTTGCCTTT
>JAUUWD010000280.1 GCA_030589225.1 Desulfobacteraceae bacterium
ATCGTTATCACAGGAAACGAGGTTTACAGTGGTCTTATTAATGATAAATTCGCGCCCATACTCAGAAAAAAGCTGGAATCTTTTGGTTGCCAGATCAAAGAACCTTTGTTTGCACCCGATGACAAGGCTGAGATTGTCAAATGCATCGACGATTTGCTCAAAAGGGGGGCAGAATTCATAATGGTGGCAGGGGGTATGAGTGTTGACCCGGATGATATAAGTCGTGTGGCAATTGCAGAAGCTGGTGCGGAAGACGTGGTGTATGGGACTTCTGTTCTACCGGGAGCCATGTTTCTGTATGGACACATCGGTGACGTCCCCATTCTGGGGGTACCGGCATGCGTTCTTTTCTATAAGGCCACGGTATTAGACATTTTGCTCCCGCGCGTCCTGGCAGGCGAGATTATTACAAGGAAGGATCTCGCGGCACTGGCCCATGGGGGTTTATGCCTGAATTGCGAGAAATGTCATTACCCCGTATGTCCTTTTGGAAAATAGGACCGATTGACTATTTTCGATTGGCGATTGTGAATTTTTCCATTGATAGACAGATTAGCAGTTAACCGGCAATGGACGGATTACAATCATCAATACTTTCTTTCCACGATAAACCGGTTCAGTTCCAGGAGCCCTCTCTTGGCGGGCGATTCCGGGAACTTACTCAAGCACCCTGCCGCCCTGTCAACATAAGACCTTGCCTCATCCTTAATCTGATCGAGAGCCCCCTTGCTCCTCACAAGACCAATCAGTTGCCGGTAATCTTCTTCAGTGGCCTGGTGGTTCTTAAACAAATTCTCAAGTCTATTCCCCTCAGACGCCTCAATTTTTGGCAGGGTGTATATCAAAGGCAGGGTGATCTTACCTTCTTTCAGATCCTTACCGACCGGCTTTCCAAACACATCTTCCGATGAAGTATAATCCAGCAGATCATCCATGATCTGAAAAGCGATTCCCATGTTCAGCCCGAATTGCCCAAGAGACTGCTCGGCTTCGTTTTCAGCTCCGGATATCATGGCTCCACAGGCACACGCTGTAGACATAAGGGCAGCCGTCTTTGCAGTGATGATCTCCATGTACTCTTCCCTGCTGGTTTCCCAGTCATCCGTATGGACTAATTCCATAATTTGTCCCTCAGCCATCTGCTTTGCGGTTTCTGTAAGTCGCTTCAGAAATAGCAAGTTATTGGAGCCCACTGCGATTAAAGATGCATTCGAATACAAGAAATCCCCTTCTAACACCGCCGCATGATTTCCCCAGACATGATTGGCCGAAGGTCTATTTCGTCTGTTCTCGGCATTATCCACAACGTCATCATGGAGTAAGGAGGCTGCATGGAGGTATTCAAAAATGGTCGAAAGCCGATATGCGTCTTTCCCCTGATAGTCGCAGAGTTGGCAGGAAAGCAGAAAAAAGAGAGGCCTAAGCCTTTTGCCGTGTCCTAATAGGGTATGGTTTCCAATATCTTCAACAAGGGCTACTCGAGAACTGAGGGCTTCTTTCAATTCTTTGTTAATTCTTGCAATATGTCCTGTATACTTGTCTAAAATCGCGCTACTCGAATCCATCTTAGCTTCCAAAATCTCCATTGGCAGTAGTCAGTTATACTGTGCACGGCCTTAAATTGCGTTTCTTTATCAAATGGATCATCGGTTGTCCATAGCACGTTGTTTATTATTGGAGTGATGGAGTGCTGGGCCTAAAGGACTTTTTGAAATTTCAAAACTATTGTTTCAATACTCAAACACTCCAATACTCCAGCCTTAATTATTTTGATCATATCCAAGAATTAGAAAGCTAACATCATAACCGTTTAAAGTATACTAAAGTCCATTGTAACATCTCAATAAGTTCAGGCATTCCGCCTGCTTCCCCCTTTTGCAAAGGGGGATTGAGGTGGATTTTTCTAATTCAGCCCGGATTTATTGAGAACTTACAGTCCATTCGCTTAAAATCGCAAAACACTTTTATTCCGCATTCCGAATTCACATGATTTCCCCCACCAGATCAAAAGCATGGGCCTGGCTTATGAGTACCGGCATAATTTCTCCAGGCACGCCCTTGCCCTTGTTTATCAATACCTGAGCATCCACGTCAGGGGCCATGGTTTCGGTCCTCCCTTTTAGCAACAAATCCGTCTCATAGCTTGGGCCTTCAATCAGCACCGGCACTGTTTGCCCTACCAAACGTTGATGTATTTTTTTTGAGATATCCGCCTGGAGAGCCATGATCGCATCTCGTCTTTGCTCGGCGTCTTCATGTGCTACGGTTTGTTTAAGTCGGGCTGCAGGTGCCCCCTTTTCCCCGCTAAAGACAAATACCCCAAGGTGGTCAACCTGTGCCATCCTCACAAAAGCCAGAAGCTCATTAGACATTTCCTCGGTTTCCCCCGGGAAACCGACCATCAGGGTCATTCTGAGACTGATCCTGCGTTTTTTAGATCTTATCCTTTCAATCAATTCCCATGGCGTCTCCTTGCCAGGATTTCTCCCCATGGCCTTCAGGATCTTTTCATTAATATGTTGCTGTGGCAGATCAAGATAAGGGCAAATAACTTCCTCGGAATCCATAATATCCAGAAGCCTGTTTGATACCCCATTGGGATGACAATATAGTAGACGAATCCACCGAATCCCATCCAATTTGACCAGTCGCTCCAATAGGTTTTCCAGGCAAACGCCTCCTTCAAGGTCCTTGCCATACATGGTAGTATCCTGGGCAACCAGGTTAATCTCTTTTACACCTCGGCCTATCATCTCCTTTGCTTCGATGATCAAGGACTCAGGCCTTCGGCTTCGAAAAGGTCCCCTTAGACTGGGTATGATACAGTAAGAACATCTATGGGAGCACCCTTCTGCAATTTTCAGGTAATCACTGTAAAAGGGCGCTGTGGGAATCCTCGGGACAGAATGGTCTGCAAGATAAGTGGGCCTCTTGATAAAAAAAGGCACAGAGGCACTTGACCTGCCATTGGCCATAAGATCTGCCACCCGATGAATCTCGCCCGTGCCCAGCCACCCGTCCACTTCCGGAATCTCTCTTCGCAGTTTATACCCATAGCGCTGCACAAAACACCCGACCACTACCACTTTCTTCAGCGCCCCCTGCTTCTTGAGGTTTACAAACTCAAGGATTGTGTCAATGGCCTCTTCCACAGCAGGCCGGATAAACCCGCAGGTGTTAATCACAGCTACTTCAGCCTCATCAATGCTCGAAGCAAGGTCAAAACCTCTGGATTTGAGCATACCAAGCATGTTTTCACTGTCCACCAGATTCTTGGCACACCCAAGACTTATCAAAAATACACTTTCCTTTGTCTTCATCTGGGCTTAAATGATAAAATCGCTTCGCGAATTCATTGCTCCTTGGCTTATCGAGTTTCGAGTTTCCAGTTTCTCGTAATTAGTGTCTGAACGAAAACTAGGAATTTTTTCCAAGATCAAGTCGAAGATCCCGGACTTTGAGCGGGGGAAGGCGAAAATTATAACCACCCCGCTTAAATACAGCGGGACAGGCATCCATAC
>JAUUWD010000239.1 GCA_030589225.1 Desulfobacteraceae bacterium
CTCCGCCGGCCAGATGCGCACCAACCGTGCCAAAAAGGTTATGAGCCTTACCGAGAGGTCCTGTAACGTTCCAAAAAAGCTGGTCCCCGGGGTTATAAAACAAAAGGCTTCCGCCCAAAATAATGGCCATAAGCAGGAAAATAAGTCCCCGAATCTCTTTCCTGATGGGATGTGCCGATTTTTCCGTTTTGTCTTTGGTATTTGATTTACGACTCAATCTTGATCACCTTTATCTCTAAAATCGGTTCACGATTTTATATAACGACTGAAAATCCCCCCGTCCGCCTTACTCCGCTTGGCTGGAGGGCGGGCCTCAATCCCCCTTTACAAAGGGGGGCTAGGGGGGATTTCATAGATAGGACAATTGTAATCTAAAATAACTGGGTTAAGGTTTTTACTATTTTGGCGCGTGACGCGCAACTCTTAACATTCACATCGGGATAATTATGGGCAGTACAAGCGGGCTCCTTTCAATCACCTTATGAAAAAAACGTCTCAACCGCCTTTTTATATCCGATTCCACTTTAACCCATTCAATAGGGATTGAGTCTTCCAGCTCGTCAAGGACTTCCAGGACAATACCCTTGCCCTCCTCAAGTATGGTTCCTTTTTGATCCTCAAACACAAACCCGCGAGAGATGAGATCCGGCCCATATATTGTTTCACCCGTTTTTTCGTCCACAGCCAGCAGGACAATAACCATCCCATGTCCGCTAAGCCTCCTCCGGTCTTTCAGAACCATCTCCCCGACATCGCCCACTCCTTTTCCATCCACAAGTATCCTGCCGGTATGCACAGGATCTTCCAGTCGTGCCTTCTGGTTTTCAAAGCAGATTACGGCCCCGTCTTCCACAAGCAAGACATGATCTTCCGGCAATCCCATGTCCAAAGCTAACTGCGCATGCTTTACAAGATGCCTGTATTCACCGTGGATAGGCATAAAGTACCGCGGCTTCACGAGGCTTAGCATCAATTTCAATTCTCCCTTTTTGGCATGACCGGATGTGTGAATATCAGAGACCTTTTCATAAACCACATTCGCCCCCATACGATAAAGATTGTTTATGACTGAAGTGATAGCTTTTTCATTGCCCGGAATAAAGCGTGAAGAAAGGATGATGGTATCACCCTGCTTGATTTTGATACTTTTGTGCTTTCCATGGGCCATCCTGGTCAGGGCTGACATGGGTTCTCCCTGACTGCCAGTTGTAATGATAGCTATGTTTTCATCCGGAAGCTGACTGATCTTCCGTTCGCTGATCTCAAAATCTTCGGGCATACTGATGTATCCCTGCTCCCTGGCGATACGTACATTGGTGATCATGCTCTTCCCGTTGAAAACTACTTTCCTTTCGAACTGTTCGGCCAGGTTGATGACTTGCTGGATGCGACCAATATTGGACGCAAAACTTGCAACAATGAGTCTGCCACTGCATGTCTGGAAAAGGTCTGACAAAGTTTTTCTGACTTCCCTTTCACTCAGGGTAAATCCTTCTTTTTCCGCATTTGTTGAATCTGAAAAAAGAGCCAAGACACCCTTTTCTCCGAAGTGTGCAAACCGGATGAGATCAGTAAATTGGTCGTCTACCGGAGTTGGATCTATCTTGAAGTCGCCTGAATGTATAAGCGTGCCTTCCGGCGTGTCAATAGCGAGGCCGACGCCCCCTACAATGCTGTGGTTTACGCTGATATATTCCACCTTAAAAGGTCCAATCCGGGTGAGATCTCCGGCCTTTATTGTTCGAAGATCCGGTTGTTCCACCAGCGAGTGCTCCTTAAGCTTTTCTTTCAAGAGCTCCAAAGTAAAGCTGGTGCCAAATACAGGTGCAAAAAATTCATTCAGAAAAAAGGGCATTGCGCCTATGTGATCTTCATGACCGTGAGTCAGGATGACAGCATTCAGCCTGTCTTTATTTTCTCTGAGGTATTGGAAGTCGGGTATCACCAAATCTACACCTGGCATATAGTCATCGGGGAACATCAATCCCGCGTCCACTACCAGGAGGCAGCCCTCACATTCGATCGCCATCATGTTCAACCCGATTTCCCCCAGTCCTCCCAAGGGAACGATCTTCAGCATTTTTTTTACCTTCTCGTAAAATTTAAGGATTCGATCCTGATTCTTGGACTTTACAAGTTCTGAAAAAAAGGAAACTCCAAAGCAATCAAGTTATAAGAACCAGTGATAATCACGTTCTTTGGGTGATTAACCATAAAACACGGTTATTTCGCTAAACACATCAAATTAAACCTTTAATCATCGGCAGTCAATAGCGAATGCGTTTTCCAGGGAAACGTCAAAGTCAGATTGAATCCGGTCAAGAAAATCCCCCTAAATCCCCCTTTAATAAAGTGGGACTTGATGTTTACCCCTTTAATAAGGGGGGACTTAATATTTCCCCCCTTTGAAAAGGGGAGTGAGGGGGATTTTGAAACTAAAGGCATTTCATATTATAATCATTATATTAGATGCAACTTTGACTCAGTCCTGGCGTTTTCGTCAGTCGAAAACATGTCTTCTGTGGAATGACCTTGATTTCCATTTTTCCATTATGTTAAGGTGCATCAAAAGAGAGAATTAGTAAAAAGAAAGGAGAACAAAAGTTGGCAGGCATAAATAAGGCAATATTGATTGGAAGGGTGGGAAGAGATCCTGAAGTGAGGTACACGCCCAGCGGCGTAGCCGTGGCTAACTTCAGCATAGCCACATCAGAAGAATGGAAAGACAAAGAGACAGGTGAAAAGCAGGAGCGCACCGAGTGGCATAAAATCGTGGCATGGAGACGCCTTGGTGAAATCTGCGGAGAGTACCTGCATAAAGGCAGTCAGGTCTATATCGAGGGGAGGTTGCAAACAAGGGCCTGGGAAGACCGGGATGGTAACAAGCGTTATACCACTGAGGTGGTTGCTCAATCAATGCAGATGTTAGGATCTACGGGAAAAGAAGGAAGAGCAGAGCCCATGGAGGGAGGTTACCCCATTGAAGAGCCGATTAACGTCCCGGAGGATGATATCCCCTTTTGAGCCTCGTTTTTTTTAAGGATAGCTTCAAGATGGCATTCGCTTACGCAGGTTTTGTTACTTGTCCTCATCATCGTCCTTCTCATCATCAGGCGCTTCTATTTCCTCTTGTGCCTGGCGAGTGGCTTTTTTGAAATTCTTGATTCCTTTACCAATTCCACTACCGATTTCAGGCAGTTTGCCTGCGCCAAAAATGATTAGGATAATGATCAAGATGATGATCAATTCCGGCATACCTATACCAAACATTGATCTACCTCCTCCGCTATTTATCAGTCTCTTTGATCAGTTGAGCAAATTCGGCGGAGTTTCCGAACTCCCCGATGGCCTGGTAAAAATCCATCCAGGCAGCCCATAGTTTCACCCATTCCTCGTTGTGCCAAAAAATATCTGATGACTTTTGCCCTTTTGATATTTTCAGGAAATCTTCAAACTCAGTACGACAGTTTTCACACAGGTTGAGGCCTGGCGGCGAAAAAGCCGGTGGACAGGATGAATCAGTGACGTTCAAATGATGACCGCACATGGCACATTTGAAATGGCATGAAGAACACTGGACAATTCTCCGAATCGTTTCAATCTTGTTTCGATAAAGCTCTACCTGCTGTTTTCGTTTTTTGTCTGCAAGTCGGTCAGTGATGTTGAGAACTTTATTCATGGGACCTCTGCTGCCTTATATGCTTAGCGAGTTCACAAAGTGCTGTGAATTTTGCACTGTACAAAAGTTTACCACCAAGGCCATGCAGAGTCAAGAGAAGTTCAAATGACGCTGCAATTCTAATTTTGGCCATTGAACAAAGAATAATCTTGACGCGCCTTGCCGTGGCAATGGGGCTCTCTTTTCAGACGGTCAGCCGATGGCAGAAAGATTTTGCAAGAGGTGCAAACCAAGGCGGGCGGCGGGGGCCTGAGCTTTGCGCCTGCCCTCAGACCGGCCCAATTCAGCTGACCTCTCCGCCCGCCAGAACACGAGGGTTCTCCACGATCGTGCAACCACTTTTTGA
>JAUUWD010000226.1 GCA_030589225.1 Desulfobacteraceae bacterium
TTTAGCATAGTCCTCGGAGTCGGTTTTGGTTTTATTCCGATCTACTTTTCGTTTATTGCATAAGGAGATTAATAATATGCAGCTAGATGCAAAAATACCTGGCGGCTCCCTTTCGGAAAAATGGGATAGGCATCGGTTTGAGTTAAAACTGGTTAACCCTGCCAACAAAAGAAAGTTTGATATCATCGTGGTAGGTACCGGTCTTGCCGGTGGCAGCGCATCAGCATCCTTAGCAGAGCTTGGTTATAATGTAAAAACCTTTTGCATTCAGGACAGTCCGCGTCGTGCTCACAGCATTGCGGCCCAGGGGGGAATCAATGCAGCAAAAAATTATACAAATGAGGGCGATAGTATATGGCGTTTGTTCTATGATACAATAAAGGGAGGTGATTTTAGATCGCGAGAGGCTAATGTTTATCGACTTGCCCAATTAAGCAACAATATCATAGACCAGTGCGTTGCGCAGGGCGTCCCCTTTGCACGGGACTACGGGGGCCTTCTTGCAAATCGTAGTTTTGGGGGCGCACAGGTTCAGAGGACATTTTACTCAAGGGGACAGACAGGTCAGCAGCTTCTTCTGGGAGCTTACAGTGCATTGATGCGTCAAGTTGCAGCCGGTAAGGTTAAGATGTTTCCTCGCAGGGAAATGCTTGATCTTGTAGTTATAAATGAGCAGGCCAGAGGAGTTGTTGTAAGAAACCTTATTACCGGCGAAATAGAAGCCCACGCAGCGGATGCCGTGGTTCTTGCAACGGGCGGTTATAGCAATATTTATTACCTCTCAACAAATGCGATGGCATCAAACGTTTCAGCGAGCTATAGAGTTTTTAAAAAAGGCGCTTTTTTTGCCAACCCATGCTTTACTCAAATTCATCCCACCTGTATACCCGTACACGGAACCTATCAATCCAAGCTTACACTGATGAGTGAAAGCCTTAGAAATGACGGTCGTGTTTGGGTTCCAAAAAAACCTGGGGATAAACGTCCACCCCGTCAGATCCCGGAGTCAGAAAGAGATTATTTTCTTGAAAATAAATATCCAAGTTTTGGCAACCTGGTTCCCCGGGATGTGGCGTCTCGCAATGCCAAAGAGCAGTGTGACATTGGTAAAGGCGTCGGAGAGACAGGATTTGCAGTATATCTGGATTTTGAAGATGCCATTAAAAGGGATGGAAAAGATGTGATCGCTCAAAAATACGGAAATCTTTTCCAGATGTATGAAAAAATTACCGCCGATAATCCATATGAAACCCCCATGATGATTTATCCTGCGGTTCATTACACAATGGGTGGCCTTTGGGTTGATTACAATCTGATGAGCACGATTGACGGTCTCTTTGTCATGGGTGAAGCCAATTTCTCGGATCATGGTGCAAACCGCCTTGGTGCCAGCGCACTCATGCAAGGATTGGCCGATGGATATTTTATTATACCATATACAATCGGCGGATACTTGGTCGGGTCCGAACTGCAGGATATAACCACAGACCATCCTTCTTTCAAAGAGTCAATTCATGAGGTTAACTCTCGTATTAAGAAGCTCCTTTCCATAAACGGAAAACGAACGGTTGATGATTTCCACAGAGAACTGGGTCATATTATTTGGGAATACTGTGGTATGACAAGGAACGATGAGGGGCTTAAAAAAGCCCAGAGGCTTATCCGGGACCTGCGGGAAGAGTTCTGGGGAAATGTTATTGTTCCGGGTTCAAAAGAAGAATTCAACCAGAGTTTAGAGAGAGCAGGCCGGGTTGCTGATTTTCTAGAGTTTGGTGAGTTAATGATAATCGATGCTCTGGAACGCAAGGAATCCTGCGGAGGCCATTTCAACGAAGCATATCAGACAGAGGAAAATGAGGCAAAACGTGATGATGAGAATTTCTGTCATGTGACTGCATGGGAATTTGTAGAGGAAGACAAGGAACCTGTATTTCATAAGGAATCCCTTGTTTTTGAAAATGTCGAATTAACACAGAGGAGTTATAAATGACGTCCAATACTGGAAAAAGTGCTATAAATCTAAAGCTGAAGGTCTGGCGCCAAAAGGGGCCTGATCAAAAAGGCAGATTTGAAACGTATCATGCCAATAATATTTCAATTGATATGTCATTTCTGGAGATGATCGATGTCGTAAATGAACAGATTACCCTTGATAAAAAAGATCCTATTGCATTTGACCATGACTGCCGGGAAGGTATTTGTGGAATGTGCGGGTCAGTAGTAAATGGTCGACCGCATGGTGCGGAAAAGGCTACAACCCTTTGCCAGCTTCATATGAGGCACTTTTCAGACGGGGATACGATTGTAATTGAACCATGGCGGTCAAGGGCATTTCCTGTAATAAAAGATCTGGTGGTAGATCGCAGCGCTTTTGATAAAATCATACAGGCAGGCGGCTTTATTTCCATTAACACTGGAGGAGCCCAAGATGCAAATGCCATTCCCATACCGCAGGAAACAACTGAAAAAGCAATGGATGCTTCTGCATGTATCGGATGCGGTGCATGTGTTGCAGCTTGCCCAAATGCATCAGCCATGCTTTTTATAGGTGCCAAGGTTTCTCACCTGGCGCTATTGCCCCAGGGAAAGCCTGAAGCGGCTAGCCGTGCCTTGGCGATGGTTAGAAAAATGGACGAACTATGTTTTGGAAACTGTACCAACGAAACAGAATGCGAAGCTGAATGCCCTAAGGAAATTTCTATATCCAACATCGCTCGCCTTAACCGCGAATTTATAAAAGCAGGATTTTTCTCTTCCGTAAAGTAAAGATCTCGTTAAGTCGTCGAGTAGTTGAATAGTTAAGTAGTTGTAATGATAAGAATAATAATTGAAGAATGAAGATTTAAGGAATTCTCTCAATTATATAAAAAGATAGAGCGAAGCGACTTCAATAAATCTAAAATCATCAATCTACGATCTACAATCCTTTGGTACCGGCTTGCCCGGGTTGGATGTTATTGATGAATTCGTAAAAAGGTCGCTTTTCTGACTTTTTACGAGATCATCCTCTTATGCAGCCGTTCCGCTCTCAGACAAAAGGTTTCCAGCTTTGCATTAATGAGTTGAGGAAAAGGTGATCCGTCACTTTCAATTGCTAAAAAAGGCAGATCATCTATATTTGTGAGGGTTGATTTGAGCTGCTCATTCTTCGGATCGGTCGCCAACTTTCCTTCGCGGTTCATTGTTGCATTTAAAATGGCTTCCGACAAACGGTTGGGCATACAACCGAATGGGCCGATGGCGATCACACCACATGTATGCGAGGCCACATCGTTCAGAGAGCTTCCCACCGTTAAAATGGCTTCACCGACCAGATTGGGAGATATGTAAGGAGAGGCGCATTGAATTATTGATTCGATATTAAGTGGTTGAGGGTGAATTAGCCCGGAGCCGGATAATATTGACTTGATACGTTTTTCATATTGGACCATAAACCTATTTCTGAGCTTGGACTTTAGTTTTTCCATCCAAGACATTTCGTAATTGTTGAGTCCTTTCTTAATCATATAGTTGCAATATAGCACCCATTCAGCTATTGGTGAACAAACGGCGGCGAACCCTTTTTGTGCTAAGTGTTCAGTTAAATACTGGCGGGATAAAGGATCCCGTCGAACAAAAATCTCACCTGTAAGGGATATAGTAGGCACCATTTTCGGCGGACGCTTGAGGGGGATCTTTTTAAAACGCGATGCGGTCCGGGTTAGTTGTTCTTCCATGCCGGGAAAATCTCCTTTTTCCAGTTCGTCGATAATTAGGGACCATTCTTCATTGAATATGCCCATTGCCACTTCAGGATCACTCGCGTTGGCCAGTAGCATCGAACGAATGTCTTCGATAGCGTCTGATATTAAAAGTGACCACAATCCTCTTTTGTCAAATCCGTCTTCCATACCCATATATGAGTTTTCTGCTGTCAGCGAAAACAGGGCTACGTCTGGTATTTCCAATCTTTTAACCAGATCCTCCATGAAGATAGCATACTGGCCGAACCGGCACGGACCAGAGCCTGTGGCAAAAAAGTAAACAAGAACTTCGTCATCACGTTTGCCGTTATGAATGTAGTTAAGCAGCGTTCCAGTGGTGAGTATCAAGGGCAGGCACTCCTTGCAGGATGTGTTTGCTCGTCCCAGTTTCAGCACGGATTCGTCCGCGGGGGGATGAGCCTTCGCGTTGATGCCGAACCCTCGAAACACCGCAGCCATTGCTTCGCTGGCAAGCCTGCCCATGGATGG
>JAUUWD010000152.1 GCA_030589225.1 Desulfobacteraceae bacterium
TAGCGGGAGGAAAAATAACAGTTTTCGGCCGGGCACTAACTATGAAAATTAGGAAACAGTTCACCGTTGTAGGGCCAGCGGAGACCTCAAGAAATCCCCACGGCCTCATAACCCGAAATAAAACATGGAAAAAGTATTCCAGAGCCAAAATCGATATAGCCGCAAAAAGGCACAAAATACACAAAAATAATAATTTACATATTGGAATATCAAATAGTTATGGGCGTCAAAAATATAAATTTGGACTTTTTACAAGACCATCAAAATTAGAATTGCTGTTATTGTATCAATACGGTTGATATAAATGTCCTGGTTTAGTAAAATCTATCCGTATGCGTTAAATTCTGGTAACCGCTCACGGTTCAAAGGTTCAGGGTTCGCTGAAAACCTGAATCTGTAAACGCTTACAAATTCCGAGCCGTTGAAATATAGGGTAAAACCCGAAAGGTATTAAGACTGAATCATGAGTGTTTTCCTTTATTACATACTGCCCTTCATCATTGTACTGGGTATTCTAATTTTTTTTCATGAATTAGGGCATTTTCTCGTTGCTAAATATTTTGGCGTGAAGGTCCTCAAATTCTCCCTGGGCTTTGGTCCTAAACTGGTATGGAGAACGGTTGGCGAAACCGAATATTCTATCCGCTATATCCCCCTCGGCGGATACGTAAAGATGCTTGGTGAGAGTATTGACGATGCCGGCGAACCTCTCACCCCTGAAGACGAAAAAAAATCCTTCGCCAGCCAGCACGTGCTCAAGCGCATTGCTATCGCGGGCGCAGGCCCTTTGTTTAATCTTTTGCTGGCCTTGTTGATCTTCTGTGTTTTTTACATGTTCGTCGGCAACCATGTAATGACCTCGGAAATCGGGCAGGTAACGCCGGAATCACCAGCGTATCAGGCAGGGCTCTTGAAAGGAGACGTCATTGTCTCTATTGACGGAGAAACCGTTGATCGCTGGTCAGAAATAAAAAATGCGGTCAAGGACAGCGCGGGAAAGACCCTGGAAATTACTGTAAAAAGGGGGGACCTTTTCCCCACCTTCACAGTGGTACCGGAAACATCCGTGGTAAAGAACATTTTTGGCGAAGAGATCAAATCGGCCCTTATTGGCATCGTCGCTTCAGGAGAATTCAGGAACATCGAATTGGGGCCTTTGGATGCGATCAAAGAGGGTTTTAGGAAAACATGGGAAATCATAGAACTGACCTGCCTGACGATTGTAAAACTTGTCCAAAGGGTCATACCGATAAAGACACTGGGAGGCCCCATCCTGATAGGCCAAATGACCGGGCAACTGGCAAAGGAAAGCCTGGTCTATCTGATTCCCTTTATGGCCGTCATAAGTATCAATCTGGGAATCTTGAACCTCCTGCCTGTGCCCATCCTTGATGGGGGCCTCATTGTTTTCTTACTGATCGAGCTTATTATAGGCAAACCGTTAAGTATAAAGAAACGGGAAATGGCCCAAAAAATTGGGCTCTTTCTCCTCATCATGTTGATGGTTGTTGTGATGTATAACGATGTGGCAAGAATTTTGGAATAGGCTCTGGTAGATGATCTTAGCCATAAATACATCCACGCTTCAATTTAGCATGGCTCTCATGGAGGAGGACGAAACAGTTCTGGGAGAATTCTCTGTCTCCAAAGGAAAAGGGCATTTTGGGGGTCTCATGCCTGCCCTGGATTCCCTGCTCCCCACGACGAGATCAGATATTCATGATTTGAAGGACCTTGTTTTTGCTTTATGACCGGGCATCGTCACCGGTCTGAGAGTGGGGCTCTCCACTGCCATTGGTTTTTGCCACGCGCTTGAGGTACCCATTATTGGTATCTCCAGCCTAAAAGCCCTGGCCAGCCAGATACCGCACTCACCTCCCCCCATAACCCCAATCATAGATTCCAGAAAAGGGGAGTTTTTCACAGCACAGTTTGTCTGGAATAACGGCCATGGCCTGATCAGAAATATGAAAGATACATGCCTGAAATTTGGGGACTTCCCTTCTGCTTTTAAGGAAAAAACTCTTTTCATAGGAAACAATTTTGTACGCCAGGCCCCCCTGATAGAAGAAACACTTGGTCACCGTGCTTTACTGGCGCCTGCCCATTTCTGGATTCTAAGGGCCTCTGCGGTTGGATACTTAGGCCTTAAACGCTTTCATGCGCGTGATTTTGATGATGCACAGGGCCTCAATCCCCTCTACCTTAGACCTCCGGACATTCGGCCAGATCCTAACCGTTCACGGGTTCAGAGTTTCCCGCTGATTGAATAGAGTCTACTTTGACGTTTCCCTGGTTTCCCTGGCAAGGGCATTGACAAGGAGACCCAAAAAAGATAAAGTGGCTAAACCAAAATCAACAAATACTTTATCCTGTCTCAGGCTGCTGGAATTTGTAAATTTCTAATGGGCGTGGGGATGGGGGACCAAAATATCAGGATTTCACAATGGATGAGTCACGAATAAACAATAAATGGCCCCTGGCAAAGGAAGGCCTTCCATTTGTGCTTATTAGTTGTGCCTTAACCCTCATTTTTCTATTTCTTGGCCTCTTTTTTATGTTTGTTTTAGCCGCAATTATTAGCCTTTTTATCATCTTCTTTTTCAGGGACCCTGACCGGGGGAATGGTGTCGAACAAAATGCAGTATTGACGCCTGCGGATGGAAAAATATTGGAAGTCAGGCATTTTCAGGATAATAATACTCCCTTAGGCGAACCTGCCGTAAAGGTGAGTATCTTCATGTCCGTTTTTAATGTCCATGTAAATCGGATCCCCATTGGAGGCAGTATCGAAAAAATCACCTATCGCCCAGGAAAATTTTTTTCTGCCAACCTGGACAAGGCCTCAAAACATAATGAAAACAACAAGATAACCTTAAAAACTCACGATTCGCATAAAGTTGTTTTTATTCAGATTGCGGGTCTTATAGCAAGACGCATTGCATGCTGGGTCAAAGAAGGAGAGCGCGTGGAGGCAGGCCAGCGCTTTGGACTCATTCGATTCGGCTCCAGACTGGAGGTTTATCTCCCTGTAGACAGCCAAATTATCGTCAACTTGAATCAAAAAGTAAAAGCGGGGAAAACCATTATCGGGTACATTTCATGAGATCAAGACGAAAAAAAAGTTCTAAGAAAACTGGAAAGCGGGGCATTTATGTACTGCCCAATCTATTTACTACAGCGAGTCTTTTTGGCGGTTTTTACGCCATAGTTGCCAGCATCCAGGGAAGATATGAAGCAGCAGCTATCGCTATTTTGATCTCTTATGTGCTTGACGGTCTCGATGGCAAGATAGCGCGTTTTACCAATACGACCAGCCAGTTCGGGATTGAATACGATTCCCTTTCGGATCTGGTCGCGTTTGGCGTGGCACCGGGTATCCTGGCCTTTCAATGGGCTCTGGGACCGTTTGGACGATTAGGCTGGCTTGCCTCGTTTATGTATGTGACCTGTGGAGCCCTGCGGCTTGCCCGGTTTAATGTCCAGAAAAGCACTGTTGATTCCAGGTACTTCAGGGGCCTGCCAATTCCCGCTGCAGCAAGCTTCATCGCCTCTTTGGTTCTTTTCTCAAATGCGATTGGAGGGCTTCCCGAATCCAGGCATATTCTTGTCCTTGCGCTGATTTATGTCCTATCCTTTTTGATGGTGAGCACCATTAGCTACCCCAGCTTTAAAAATCTGGAGCTGAAAAAGCAAAAACCATTTAACGCCTTAGTGTCCATTATCTTAATCCTTATGGTAATCGCCTATAAGCCTAAAATTATGATCTTCTCCATCCTGGCTATCTATCTGCTTTCGGGCCCTGTGGTCACCATATATCGATCTCAGAAAAAACTTGCCAGGGCCAATCGCCATTCAAGCAGGTTCCATCCGGATACGGCCAACGATGTGGAAGAGGCAGATGCCCCACAGACTGACCTGTGAGGAGACATGAGAATAACAGGCGGCCAACTGAAAGGCCGACTTATGGTATCCCCCAGGGGGTTGGGCATCAGGCCCACCTCTGATCAGGTCAGAGAAGCAATTTTTAATATCATTGGCCAGGATCTCCACGGCGTGAAGGTGCTTGATCTTTTCGCAGGAACCGGCATTTTAGGCCTTGAGACCCTTAGCAGGGGCGCATCAAGCGTTGTTTTTGTCGACATTTCACCGCAATCCATCAAGTTGATAAGAAAGAACCTTGCTCTCTGCGAACATCAAGATTCCGGGGTTATCATAAGGCGAGATCTGCGAAAAGGAATCCGTAGAATTCATATTTTATCAAAGCAAGTATTTGATCTGGTCTTTCTTGATCCGCCATACGGCAAAAATTTCATACCCCTGATACTTAGCGGGCTCTCAACCATGGATATCCTTTCCAACAGATCACGGGTGGTTGCCGAATCATCGAAAACCGAGAAATTACCTGTCTCATTTGAAAGCCTTGAAATGGTGGATGCCCGATCATATGGGGATACAAAAATAAGCGTGTACGCGTACGAGGCCTAACAATGAGTGAAAAAACAGCGATTTACCCTGGTTTCTTTGATCCGATAACCAACGGCCATCTGAGCATAGTAACCCGGGCCTTAAAGATATTTGACAACCTGATTATTGCCATTCTGAACAACCCTCAGAAGACCTCGCTTTTTACCACTGAAGAACGGATTTATATGATAAAAGAGACTATTGGGGATAAGAAAACTGTTGAGATAGACTCCTTTGACGGGCTGCTTGTTGATTACGCGGTCAAAAGAAAATCAAATGTGGTTATTAGAGGCCTCCGGGCCCTCTCCGATTTTGAATATGAATTCCAGTTGGCCCTTATAAACCGAAAATTAAATCGGGATATACAGTCCATTTTCCTTATGACCGATTATAAATGGTTTTATACCAGCTCTACCATCATCAAGGAGGCAGCAAGCTTCGGTGGGGACATAAGCGGCCTTGTTCCGAAGATCGTAAACGAAAAACTAAAAGAAAAATTTTGGTACGCAAAAAATACTTGACACGCCTTTCGGCATAAGCCATATTTATCACTCAAAAAAATCACAATTTATATGGCTTTTTCCCTACTAAGTAAGAATTGAGGAGGATCAAAGGTGGCCCTGACCAAAGAAAAGATTATCGATAGTATTTATGATCAGGTGGGACTCAGCAAAAGCCAATCCCGGACTGTTGTTGAAAGGCTTCTTGAGATCATGAAACAATCTCTGGAGAGCGGAGAAGACATCCTGAT
>JAUUWD010000025.1 GCA_030589225.1 Desulfobacteraceae bacterium
TAATCGGCAAGGTGGGTGTAACTGATCACAGTGGAAGATTAGTTTGCAAGGCCGGCAAGCATTGTCCAAAATGCGTTGGCTTTCGCTTACGCTCAACCCAACCTACGGCTGTCAAGGTCCACAATAAGAATTGCTGAGCTATACGATTGTATCTGTTGTCAGGGTCGTAACGAACTTGCGTTCACATCAAGAATTTGTCCTTCTCTTCTCGCATCAATTAAGCGCCCATGGATTTCAAAATGAGCATGCCCAAAGGGGGCAGGTGCAGGCTGAAGGAGTAAGGTTGGCCGTGCCAGGGACGGGATTCGGCCTTGATGCCACCGCCCAAGCCCACGTTTGACCCACCGTAAACGGTCGAGTCCGAATTGATCAGCTCTTTATAGAATCCTGGACGTGGGGCACCTATGCGGTAATTCATCCGCGGTACAGGGGTAAAGTTAAAAACGAAGAAAAGGATCTGATCAGGCGCTTTTCCTTTACGTATAAAGGATACGATATTGGAATCGGTGTCCCGGAAATCTATCCACTCGAACCCGGGAGGGTCGAAGTCTATTTCATAAAGGGCCGGTTCTGAAAGATAGATCCGGTTGAGATCTTTAACATACCTTTGCAGCCCCTGATGGGACTCGTATTGGAGGAGGTCCCACTGAAGGGACTGGTCGTGGTCCCATTCCCGCCATTGACCAAACTCGCCTCCCATAAAAAGGGTCTTCTTACCCGGCTCTCCGTACATATAACCCAGAAGCAAACGGAGGTTAGCAAACTTCTGCCAATCATCCCCTGGCATCTTGGATAGAAGGGATGCCTTTCCGTGAACGACCTCATCGTGGGACAAAGGCAGAATGAAATTTTCGTGAAAGGCATAAAGCAGCGCAAAGGTGAGATTGTCCATGTGATAATGCCGGTGGACCGGGTCCTTGGACATAAAACTGAGCATATCATGCATCCAACCCATGTTCCATTTGAACATAAAGCCCAGGCCACCAAGATGGACAGGGCGGGTGACACCAGGCCAGGCGGTAGACTCCTCGGCAATGGTCACAACCCCGGGAAAAAGCTCATAACCCTTGGAGTTGAAAGTCTTGATAAAATCAATTGCCTCTAAATTTTCCCGCCCGCCGTAGCGGTTGGGGACCCACTCCCCTTCCTTGCGGGAGTAGTCTAAGTAGAGCATGGAGGCCACAGCATCCACCCGCAGCCCATCTATATGATACTTCTCAAACCAGAACAGTGCATTGGCGACCAGAAAATTTCTCACCTCATTACGGCCGTAATTGAATATCAGGGTATCCCAATCCTGCTGTACACCTTGCCTCGGATCAGCATGTTCATAGAGATGGGTACCGTCGAAGTACTCAAGGGCATACGCGTCCTTTGGGAAATGGGCCGGGACCCAGTCAAGGATAACACCCAGTCCTGCGGCGTGGCAGCAGTCCACGAGGTACATCAGGTCGTCTGGTGTACCGAACCGGGAGGTCGCGGCATAGTAACCGGTGACCTGATAGCCCCAGGAGCCGTCAAAAGGGTGTTCGGCCAGGGGGAGGAACTCGATGTAATTGAACCCCATCTCCTTCACATAGGAGATGAGCTCTTCGGCTGCTTCCCGATAAGTCAGCCACCGGTTGCCCTCCTCGACCCTGCGCCGCCAGGAACCCAGATGGACTTCATAAATTGCCATGGGTCCGCACAAAGGGTCCTGCTTCGGCCGATAGGTCATCCATTCGTGGTCAGTCCAGGTATAGGAATTCAAATCATGGACTATAGCGGCAGTTTTAGGTCTCTTTTCAAAGCGAAACGCAAGAGGATCGGCCTTGATGAGGAGAGTTCCGTTTTGGGTACGGATTTCAAATTTGTAAAGGAGACCTGGCCCCAGGTGGGGCACGAATAATTCCCAGACCCCGGAAGCCCCCCGGGAACGCATCTGGTGGCGGCGACCATCCCACTGGTTAAAATCACCCACTACACTGACCCGGCTCGCTGAGGGAGCCCAGACGGCAAAAAAGGTCCCCGCGACCCCCTGATGTTGCCAAATGTGCGCTCCCAGCTTTTCGTAGATTTCGTAGAAATTACCCTCGCCGAAGAGGTAAAGATCGTCCTCCGTAAGGACAGGGCCGAAGGAGTAGCAATCATAGAAGGTTGTGACTGGGTCTGTGCCGAAGTCCACTTTGAGACGGTAAGGGAAAATCTCCCGTTCCCCGGGCAATACCGCTTCAAAGAGTCCGTGTGCGTCCACAAGCGGGGCCGGGATTTCCTGCCCAGGGACCAGATCCAGGACAGCCACGCTCCGGGCTCCGGGCAGAAAGGCCCGAACTGCCAGGGCCGGTCCCGTATCAAGCACTACAGGGTGGGCGCCGAGCAAAGTAAAAGGATCGGCCACCTCACCGGAAATAAAGGGCTTTATGTCCCTGCGATTTAATGTAGTAGTCAAATTCACATAAACTCCATGTAACGAGTCACTCCAAAGTTTATCCTAACGTTACAAACCCACACCGGCCGAAACCCGATTTTACGCCCATGTCACAAGACCCATTGCGAAACGGTTCTCAAGTCGCTTGTGGCTGGGCATCACTCGCACGGTGTAACCGAAACGGCCGGTCGTTCTGCAGGGAATCAGCCCGCGGAATGTATATGAATCACCGTCCGAGTCCTGAACCTCCATTGGCACTGTCTCCCTTCCGGCAAATTCCCTCTGGTGGTCCAGGCGACCATAATAGGCCTCAACGATCACATCCTCCGGTGAAAGATCTCCCAGCTTCACACGAGCCACCACCTCGACTTCCTGGCCCACCGGCATTTCCAGATCATCGCTGGACATCACCTCTTCCACAGAAACAGCATTCCAGCCGGTCATGAGCTTTTGGCGCCACGCGGCCAGGTCTTTGGATCCAGCAAAGTCTTCCCGGCACAGGGTGTTGAAACGCCTGGAGCAGGGCAAGTAGTACCGGGTTACATATTCCTGCACCATCCGGTGGGAGTTAAAAATAGGGACCAGGTTCCGGAGACCGGCCCTCATCTTTTCCGCCCAGCCTCGCGGTATGCCGTCGCGGCCCCGCTGGTAAAAGAGGGGCACAATCTCCTCTTCCAGGAGGGTATAGAGATCACGGCTTTCAATGTTGTCCTGGGCTGCATGATCTTTGTAAACCTCACCATGCCCCAGTGCCCAGCCAAAGTCACGGTGATAACCTTCGTCCCACCAGCCATCCAGGACACTGAGATTTAGCACCCCATTGGCGAGAGCCTTCATACCGCTGGTTCCGCAGGCTTCCAGGGGCCGGCGGGGCGTGTTGAGCCAGATGTCGCTCCCGGAGACCAGATATTGGGCGAGATACATGTTATAGTCTTCCATAAAGACAATGCTTCGGCGGAAACGTTCCTCTCGTGCAAGATGAATAATAGTCTTTATGAACTCTTTGCCCTCGTTGTCCTGAGGGTGAGCCTTACCGGCGATAACAATCTGCACAGGGTATTCTGGGTGGTTGACGATGCGATCGAGCCGGTCCGGGTCCCTGAAAAGGAGTGTGGCCCGCTTGTATGTGGCGAAACGCCGAGCAAAGCCAATGGTAAGGGCATCTGGTGTCAGGACTTCGCTGGCGGCCTGGATCTCGGCCGTTGAAGCCCCCCTTCTACCCAGTTGCTCTGCCAGACGACGACGTGTGAAACTGACCAGATGTTCCCGGCAGCGCTCGTGGGTCCGCCATAACTCTGTGTTGGGGATCTGATCTACGTGTTCCCAGACCAGTTCATTATCCGGGTCTTCAGCCCAGTTTGGGCCAAGGTAACGGTCAAAGAGCCCCGCCATACCCCTTGATATCCAGGTGGGGACATGGATACCGTTGGTGATGTGATCGATGGGAACATCCTCAACCGGGTGGTGGTGCCATACATTTTGCCAGATGCCCCGGGAGATCTGGCCATGAAGACGACTGACCCCGTTGGTGTGAGCGGAGAGTCTGAGAGCCAGCGTAGTCATACCAAAGGGCTCCGATTCGTTATGAGGGTCGAGACGACCATAACCCAACAACACTCGGAAGCTGATGCCGAGCTCCTTGGCATATTGTTCGAAGTAGGCCCTAAGCAACCCGGGGTCAAAGGAATCATTCCCCGCCGGGACCGGAGTGTGGGTTGTAAAGGCCGTGCTCGCCAGGACCATCTCCCGGGCGGCGTCAAAAGAGAGCCTGTTTTCCTTTCTCACAATATTGATTTTCTCCAACGCGGAAAAGGCTGAGTGCCCTTCATTCATGTGTATAACGGTCGGATCTATCCCCAGGGCCTTGAGGGCCCGTACACCACCAATTCCCAGGACGATCTCTTGCCTGAGCCGCATCTCACGGTCTCCGCCGTAAAGTTGGCCAGTGGTTCCTCGAAATTCAGCCGGATTGGCTCCAACATTGGTGTCAAGCATATACAGGGGAACCCTCCCCACGTTGATGCGCCAGATCAAAATCTGGACCGTTTTGCCCTTGAAGTCTACCGATACGCGGAGGGGTCGGCCTTTCTTATCCCGGACGAGTATAACCGGCATATTTGCAAAGTCGTTGACCGAATAAGTCTCCATCTGCCAGCCATCGGAGCTGAGGTACTGGCTGAAATAGCCCTCTTGATACAGGAGCCCTACGCCCACAAGGGGGACATTCAAATCGCTGGCAGATTTGAGGTGATCCCCTGCCAGGATCCCCAGCCCTCCGGAGTAAATGGGCAGGCAATCACTCAAGCCAAATTCAGCCGAGAAGTAAGCCACTCGAAAAGGCACCTCGGGACAGTAATCCTCCACCTGGATACGAGGTTGGGAGAGGTACCGGTCGAAATCCTGGTTCAGCCGCTCAAGCTGTGCAATGAATCCCTGATCCTCAGCCAATTCGTCCAGCCGTTCCTGACTGACCAAACCTAACATCAATACCGGGTTCTGTCTGCATTCAGCCCATAACCCTGGGTCGATACGCTGAAAGATGTCTGCAATTTCACCCTTCCAGCTAAAGCAGAGGTTATAAGCCAGACTCCTTAAGGCCTCCAGTTTTGGAGGAACTTTGGGTACAACATTGTATTTGATTTTTGCTTTCATAGGTTTATCACAAGTTCTCCTAAGTTAACGATTTTTATATCTACAACTCCGGCCTATTCGAACATCAATTCATTTTCCAAAGTCTTCATGTGTCACAACGGTAATACCCCGAGGGGTGACGGTGAAACGCTTACGGTCTTTCCGGGGGTTATAACCGATCTCGGTATGAGACGGAATACGCACCCCTTCAGCAATAATGGCCTTCTTGATTCGGGCATGACGGCCCACGACCACGTTCTCCATAATGACCGATTCCTCGACCGATGCCCAGCTTTGAACAAAAACGTTATATGATAGCACACTATTGCGAATTAGTCCTCCACTGAGGATGGATCCGTGGGCTACCAGAGAATCAAGGGCCTTGCCCACTCGGGGCTTTTGGCCGGATTCTTGGGCAAACACGGTCTTTACCGGGGGAAACTGCCGTTGAAAGGTCCGGATGGGCCAATGTTGGCCATACATATTGAAGTACGGGTCTACTCCAGTCATATCCATGTTGGCGTTCCAATATGAGTCCAGGGTGCCCACATCACGCCAGTAGCCTGCATCTCGGATGATTTCCACGGTCTCACGGCGTTCGCCATCTTCGTCAGTATAAAAAATTACATCTTCGATCTTATTTTCTCGCCGGTAAGGATAGGCCATGACCCGGTGGGTTTCGAGAATACTGGGTAAAATATGTTTGCCGAAATCTTGCCGGTCGTCATTCTCCAGCAAGTCTATTAAAACCTGGGTCTTGAACATGTAAATGCCCATGGAAGCCAGTACATGGGCGCTATCCCCGGGGATGGTCTTGGGTCTTGAAGGTTTCTCCTGAAAACCCTTGACACGAAACTGTTTGTCAACTTCAAGTATTCCGTACTGGCCGGCCATTTCCTTACCCAGCTCGATAACGGCAATGGTTACATCTGCATTATGGGCCTCGTGGTAGGACTTGAACCGGGCATAGTCCATCTTGTAGACATGGTCGCCGGAAAGGATTAGCACGTATTCGGGAGATGCCTCCTCGATCAGGTACACATTTTGGCGGATGGAGTCGGCGGTCCCCTGATACCATCGTTCCCCCACCATCATTTGGGGTGGAGCGATCTTCAGGTAATGGCCCAGGGCAGGGCTGAAGATATTCCATCCACCTTCAAGGTGCTGCATCAGTGTCTGGGATTTGTACTGAGGCAAGACAATTATTTTATACACTCCCGAATTGATGCAGTTTGATAGTGTCAGGTCTATGAGCAGGTAGATCCCCCCAAATGGAATAGCCGGCTTTGACCGATGCTCAGTCAGGGGCATCAGCCGCTCTCCCTTGCCTCCAGCCATAATCACTGCCAAGGTATTCTTCATGTTTTGCAGTCTCCTATTTCAGCAATCTGTTCTTTGGAGGTCTTCCCTTTTTTGTTCCTTTTCACTAAACGCAGTATAGGTTGAAGGGGGTTGAGTGTCAATAAGGCATTGGAAAGCCATAATTGGAATTCCTGGCCGCCTGCATATCAAATTATACAATCGCTTCGCGATTCTATATCCCGCCCCTGGCGGGACTACGACGCTTAAAAAAGGTGATTCCTAAGGAATCGAGTTGACGATTTACATTCCATTGATGTAAAATTTTTTGACCTGTGTGGTTAGATTCAATTCTCTGATATTTTTTTAATCTTGTAGTGTGGGTTGAGAGATCTTGATTAGTTAGGTTTTGCTAATTCCGCGTAATTTACATATCATGGGAAGTCAACAAAATCAGGTTAAACAGCGAAACCCATCCCGCGTTTCGCGGGACTCAATCCAACCTTCTACAAAGAGCCGTTAAAATTTAAACACACAGGCCAAAAAATATCACAATTCATAAGATAAACAAACCAAGGAACGAAAATTTTTACTATCCAAATTTAAAAATTATGCATGTTTGACCATTATTCCACTATTCCATCATTCCATGTTTATGGCATATTAATATAATATCATTAAAAACTACTTTATTTCAAGCTGTTATACAATTCCTGAGACGTAGACTCCAACCATTGTGTCTAAGATACAGGTTGTTGAAGCCTTTTTTGTTTGTGATATCATCAGGAGGATGTTCCAATGGTCAATAAACCGAGCTATGAAGAAATGGAACAAAGGGTCAAGGAGCTAGAGAAAGAATCTATTAGGCGAAAGAAGGCGGAGGAGGCGCTGCGGGAGAGTGAGGAGCGCTATCGTGATCTATACGAGATTGCACCAAATGCCTATTTTTCTATCAGCGCTGAGGATGGATCAATTTTAAGGTGCAACACTGCGGCTTTGAATTTGGTCGGTTATGACAGAGATGCCTTAATGGGAATGAAAGTTTTTGATCTTTATGCTGATACGCCTCACGGAATATCTAAGGCCCAAAGGGTCTTCAAACGTTTCAAGAAAGGGGAATCGATACGAGCCGTCGAGTTGCAGATGAAACATAAGGACGGGTATCCCATTTGGGTAAGCCTCTCTGTCGAACCTGTTTTAGATCGTAATGGGAATGTCACTGAAAGTCGCTCGATGGTAATAGACATCACCGACCACAAGCGCGCCGAGAATGCCCTGTTGGACAGAGAAGCCACTCTGAAGCAAGCACAGCGACTGGCACACATGGGGAGTTGGGAATGGAACCTGGTTAACAATTCATTCCAGATGTCAGACGAAATGTGCCGTATATATGGCATAGCGGACCAAAATCGATTCGACCATATTCAGTCTTTGATCAATGCAGTCATACATCCCGATGACCAGGAAATGATCCGCAAAGCCATAGAGGCGGTCACCGCCCGCTTTGCCGGAGAGCCGTTGACATACCGAATTGTAAGGCCAGACGGCGAAATACGATGGATTGTTGCAACGCAGCCGGAGCTCAGACGTACCGGCAAGGACGGCAAGCCTGAAGTCATGATGGGCGCAGTTCAGGATATCACCGAGCGAAAGCGTGGGGAGGAGGTATTGCGGAAGAAGACCCGTGAGCTTGGCGAGCGGGTCAAGGAACTGAACTGCCTCTACGGCATTTCCAATCTCGTTGAGAAACAGGACATTTCCTTGGAGGAGATGCTTCAGGGGACAATTGACCTTATTCCCCCGTCGTGGCGGTATCCAGAAATCACTTGCGCACGAGTAATTATAGAAGGCCGAGAATGGAGAACAAAAAATTTCCAGGAGACAATTTGGAAGCAGACCAGCGACATTAAGGTGCATGGTGAACTGAGCGGTGTCTTGGAGGTTCATTACCTGGACGAAAAGCCAGAAAAAGATGAGGGAATTTTCCTCAAAGAAGAGGGAATGCTGCTCAAAGCTATTGCTGAGCGATTGGGAAGAATTATTGAACGCAAGAGGGCGGAGGAGGCGCTGAGGGAGAGTGAAGAGAAATATCACAGTATGTTTGAGAATATCCAGGATGTTTATTATGAAGTAACCCTTGATGGAATTATTTTTGAAGTCAGTCCTTCGATTGAGGAGGTTTCGCGTTACAAAAGAGAAGAGGTAATAGGGAAATCATTATACGATATCTATGCTGATCCGAAAAAAAGAGATGAATTCGTAAAAGAGATTCTAAGGGATGGAAAAGTCACTGACTATGAAATTCTTCTGAAAGATAAAGACGGCTCTCAACACTACTGTTCGATAACTGCAAAGCTGGTAAGTGATAAACATGGTAATCCTGAAAAAATTATCGGCTCAATGCACAATATCACCGAGCGAAAACGGATGGAGGAGGCGCTGAAGGAGTCTGAAGAAAGGTACAGGACTCTTGTGGAAAGCACTTCTGATGCAGTCTTGATGCTGGACGTAGAGAGGAAATTGGTCTCTTGCAATCAAGCTTTCCTCGATCTATTTGGTTATGGCAGAGAGGAGGTAGAGGGAAAATCAATAAGAATCATCCACAGATCAGACGAGAGTTTCCATACTATGGGAAAGTGTATCTATCCGGTAATTAAAAAGGTTGGCACCTGTAGGATGGAATGGGAGTTTGTGCGCAAGGACGCTACCATCTTTCCGGTGGAGACGGTTACATCGGCGATAAAATCACCTGAAGGGTCAGTAACGGGTTATGTTGCGATCATCAGAGATATCACTGACCGTAAGAAGGCGGAAGACGCGTTGCGGGAGAGTGAAGCCCAGAAGCGGGCAATTCTTGACGCCTCCATTGACAGGCTTCGTTATGTTGATAAGGACATGAGAGTCATCTGGGCCAATAAGACAACAGCCGTGGAGCATGATATGTCTCCCGAAGACTTAGTGGGCCAGACCTGTTATAAGCTTTTCATTGGCCGAGATACGCCCTGTGAAGGATGTCCCACCGTAAGGGCCCGGGAAACAGGGAAAATTGAATGGGCCGTGATGCATCAACCCAAGGTAAAGGGGGTAGAAGGGGAAAGTTATTGGGATAATTACAGCGTGCCTCTCAAAAATGAAGCGGGTGACATTGTAAGCTTCATCCAGGTTGCAAGAAATATTACAGACCAGAAGCGGGCCGATGAACATATTCATACCCTCACCCAACAACTTATGAAGGCCCAGGAAAGTGAGCGCCAGATGATTTCCCGTGAACTACACGATCGCGTGGGGCAAGACCTTTCCACCCTGAAAATCGGTCTTGACACCCTTATTGATAATCAGTCAGGAGTGCTGCCAGAGACGAGGCAAAGGATTTCGGAATTGTCCAATATTCTTCGGGACTCCGTCATGGCTATCCGGGATCTTTCTTATGATTTACGTCCTCCCAGTCTGGATCAACTGGGCATGATCCGAACTATTTTTCAGTATTGCGAGGATTTTTCTGAAAAAACCGGGCTGCGTGTGGACTTCACTTCTGCCGGTATGGATGACTTAAGACTCGACTTTGATACTGAGATCAACCTATACCGTCTGATTCAAGAAGGCCTCAACAACATCAGGAAACATGCTGAGGCAAATCTTGCGACCATCAGGCTTGTCGTATCTTCCCCTAACATTATCCTCCGCATTGAAGATGATGGCAAAGGATTTGATGTGAAGAACCGGTTGGTTACAGCACAGAATGAGAAACGGATGGGACTTCGGAGTATGGAGGAAAGGGCCAGACTGCTCGAGGGCAAAATGAGGGTACAGTCCCGTTTAGGAAAGGGCGCGAGAATCTCCATAGAGGTTCCCTATAATAAGGAAAAGAGTGAGGCAAAAAAAGACCATATTAATCGCTGAAACGCTTTTCATCTTCCCCAAAACCGTTGAGAACCACCGCAGCAACATTTTCAAAAAGCTTGGCCTTCACAGCACCGTTGAATTGGTTAGATATGCCGCAAGGCTTGGTCTGATCGACGTGGACCTCTGGAAAGAGTAAACCTACCATCATCAACCCTCCTCACCGGTTATCTTTTTCACCAGGGCCGGGATAAATCCCCATCCATTAGGGCTTTCCCCCATCAAAATGAGTCTCT
>JAUUWD010000269.1 GCA_030589225.1 Desulfobacteraceae bacterium
ATTATACATAATTACCCCATGAATCTTTAGAATGTGCTAATAATGCAAATGAATGAAACCAGAGTCAATGGATATTTGGGAAAAGGCATTACAAATAACGAAATCCTTACATCAGGCATGGATGTGTTTGATGGGACACCGATGCTTGACATCAAACCATACATAAAGGATCTGGATACCAAACACGATGCCAATTTTGGCTGGATTGAGGACATGGATGACCGTGAGGATCTTTTCTTGCATATCAGGGGTATTCCTCATGATTACTGAGAGCATGCAAACGGCCCGTTCGCGTTTCTATAATAGCATTTCCTGCCCCAGTGCCTTTTCCCCCTTGCTCCTTATGCCTTCAATCCAATGTCCACATATTGACATATCCCTTGATAGAACTTAATTTTAATCAGTTTTTGCTAAGCAGCTAAATATTCAGCAATAAGATAACGTATGATATTGGAGGGAAATAAACCATGAGGTTTGATAAATTTACCTTAAAAGCACAAGAAGTCATACAGACTTCACAACAATTAGCCGAAAGATTTAACCATCAACAGATTGAACCCGAGCATCTTGTGAGAGCCATCCTGGAGCAAACTGAGGGCGTAATCCCGTCACTTTTGGGGAAAATCGGGGTTGACCAGAGGCAGCTTATGGAATCTTTTGATGCTGCTTTGGAAAAAATTCCCCGGGTTTCCGGCTCAGGCGTGGGACAGGCCTACATCTCACCCCGTTCCAAGGCGGTCCTGGACAAGGCCTTTGCTGAAGCCGAACAGATGAAGGATGAATTCGTGAGCCTTGAGCATATCCTCCTGGCCGTGACAGGGGAAAAAGAGGGAGAGGCGGCACGACTACTTGGGGTTGCAGGAATTACCAGGGATACGATCCTGAAAGCCCTGGTTGACATCCGGGGTGGTCAGCGGATTACGGATCAGAACCCTGAAGACAAGTACCAGGCCCTGGAGCGCTTCAGTCAAGACCTGACAGCGATTGCTTCAAAAGGGGATCTGGATCCGGTGATCGGTAGGGACGATGAGATTCGGAGGATCGTCCAGGTCCTGTCAAGGAGAACCAAAAACAACCCGGTGCTAATTGGCGAGCCGGGGGTTGGCAAAACCGCCATTGTGGAGGGCCTGGCGCAGAGAATAGTCCAGGGCGATATCCCCGAGACACTGAAGGACAAAAGAGTAGTAGCCCTGGATATGGGGGCCCTTGTGGCCGGCGCGAAATACCGCGGGGAATTTGAAGATCGGCTCAAGGCCGTGCTTAAAGAGGTGATCGATGCACATGGACAAATTATCCTCTTCATAGACGAGATACATACTATGGTAGGTGCCGGTGCTGCCGAAGGGGCTGTGGACGCCTCCAATATGCTAAAACCTGCCCTGGCGCGCGGTGAATTAAGGTGCGTAGGCGCCACAACCATAAAAGAATACAGAAAATACATTGAAAAGGATGCTGCCCTGGAGAGGCGCTTTCAACCGGTGATGGTGGAAGAACCCACTGTTGAAGACACTATTTCGATCCTGCGCGGGCTAAAGGAAAAATATGAGGTCCATCATGGTGTGCGTATCAAGGATTCAGCCCTTGTAGCCGCGGCCACATTATCACACAGGTATATTACGGATCGGTTCCTGCCTGATAAGGCCATAGATCTCGTGGACGAGGCCACGTCCAGGTTAAGGATTGAAATTGATAGCATGCCGGCAGAGATCGATGATATTCAGAGAAAAATCACTCAACTCGAAATAGAGAAAGAGGCCCTAAAGAAAGAAAAGGACCAGGCATCCAAAGATCGACTCAAAAAAATTGAGAAAGATTTGAGCGAACTAAGGGGGCAAACCGATGAGATGACCGCCCAATGGAAAAGGGAAAAGGCAACCATATCCAATATCAGAGATATCAAGGAAAGGCTCGAATCCACCAGATCTGATGCGCAGATTGCTGAGCGACAGGGAGACCTCACCAGGGCCGCGGAACTCAAGTATGGAACTCTTATAGAACTGGAGAAAAGCCTGAACGAGGAAAACAAGAAACTTGAGGAACTCCAATCCGATCAAAAGATGCTCAAGGAAGAGGTAGACAGTGAAGATATTGCAGAAGTGGTCGCCAAATGGACCGGAATCCCTGTCTCACGGATGATGGAAGGTGAAAAAGAGAAGCTTTTGAAGATGGAGGATCGTTTAGGCCTGCGGGTGATCGGCCAGGAAAAAGGAACCATTGCTGTGGCCAATGCAGTTCGCCGCGCTCGTTCCGGATTGCAGGATCCCAATCGACCAATAGGGTCTTTTATATTTTTGGGACCTACCGGCGTGGGCAAGACAGAACTTGCCAGGGCCTTAGCGGAATTTCTTTTTGACGATGAGCAGTACATGGTGCGCGTTGACATGTCAGAATACATGGAAAAACACTCAGTTGCAAGGCTCATAGGCGCTCCCCCGGGCTATGTGGGGTATGATGAGGGTGGCTACCTGACAGAGGCCGTGAGAAGACATCCATATTCTGTGGTCCTATTCGATGAGATTGAGAAGGCTCATCCCGATGTGTTTAATGTCCTGCTCCAGATCCTGGACGACGGCAGGATGACAGATGGGAAAGCCCGGACGGTGGATTTTAAAAACACCGTTCTTATCATGACCTCCAATGTGGGAACACAATGGATACAGGAATTGGGGGACACAAACAGCCCTGAGATGGAAAAGCGGGTGATGGATGCTCTCCGGTCCACCTTTAAGCCTGAATTCCTGAACCGGATTGATGAGATCGTAATCTTCAACTCACTCGGTCCCGAGGAAATCAAAAAGATCGTGGAAATCCAAATGGGACTTTTGGCTAAGCGTCTCGAGGCCAGCAAGATTACCTTAGAACTTACGGATAAGGCAAAAGAGTTTCTTGCCAATTCCGGGTTTGATCCGGTGTATGGTGCAAGGCCCCTCAAGAGGACCATTCAGCACCTTGTTCAGGACCCTTTGGCCATGAAAATCTTAGACGGATCTGTTAAAGAAGGGGATCATTTGAAGATGGATGTAAGGGATGGTAATTTAGTCTTTCAATAAGCTTCAATTTGTAAATTAGTCCGGAGGGTTCATCTTTTTCCTTAATTTTGGCGAAGTTCGGAAGGTAACGGTCCTCCGTGATCTCAGAATAATCATTTCTCCTGTTTGGGGATTCCTCCCTTTCCTGGCCCACTTGAATTTCACCTGAAACTTACCAAAGCCTGAAATAAGGACATCTTCTCCACTGGTCAGGGTTTTTTTGATAATCTCAAACAGGCTTTCAACTATTTCGTCAGCACGTTTCCGGCTCAGGAATATACAGTCCATCTCGGGAAATAAGAACTGTTGCGGGCCCTTGTGCCGATTCTTAAAACGTACCTCCTGCATCACACTCTTTACAATATCCGTCTTGGTCAGCGTCATTTGCGACCTCGAATTTATATTATAAAAATAGCCGTTTACAGACGGGAACTTGGCAAACAATGACACATCTGTTAAGCTTTGTCAAACATTTGAGGTAATTTCAAAACGTTGGATATATCCTGATGAGACCCTCCTTTCATCCCAGACTGATCAACGATCCCTTTTCAGATCCAGGACTATTCATCCCCTTTCTCTTTGAAAAAAGAGCGCTGATGTTTGATCTCGGGGACTTGAGCTCATTATCATCTAAGGATCTCCTGAAGGTGTCCCACGTCTTTGTCACCCATACGCACATGGACCATTTCAT
>JAUUWD010000303.1 GCA_030589225.1 Desulfobacteraceae bacterium
TGGACATGCATTCGGTTTTCCGCTTCGTCAAAGATTATCTGTGCATTTGAGTCCATGACCGAATCCGTTACCTCAATTCCCCTCTTTGCAGGCAGGGGATGCATGAAATGAGATTCTTTTCCAGTAGCTGCCATCAATTCATCGTTTACCTGAAAACCTTGAAAGCGCTTAATTCGTTCTTCCAACTCATCTTCCTGTCCCATGGAGGCCCATACATCCGTATAAACAATATCAGCACTATTCACAGCCGTTTTGGGATCATGGGAGATCTCGACCGTTGAAAGGCCAGCATCTTTTGCGAGTTTTACTGTATCCGGATCAGGTTTGAATCCCTCGGGACAGGCACACACAAAATGGAAGGGCAGACGTGCCGCCAACCTGAACCAGGAATGAGCTACATTGTTACCATCCCCTACATACACTATTTTAAGATTATCTAAATTCCCACGATGCTCCCATATGGTCAAAATGTCGGCCATAATCTGAACGGGATGATTATAATCGGTGAGGCCATTTATGACCGGCACAGTGGCATGTTCTGCCAATTCGAGAATATGGGCATGGTCAAAGAGCCTGGCCATGATAATATCATTATATCGACTTATGACTTGTGCAATATCTTTTATCGCCTCGCGCTTCCCTATCTGTATGTCATTGGGACCAAGGTACAGGGCATGTCCGCCAAGAAGGAAAAATCCTGTTTCAAAAGAAATACGTGTTCGAGCGGATGGCTTGGCAAAAATCATTGCCAGGGTCTGATTCTTAAACGGCTTATAATCTTCCCGGTTCTTCAATTTGACTTTAACTTCTTTTGCCAGATTGAGCGTTTCCCATATTTCTTCGGTACTAAAATCGGTTATGTGCAGATAATCACGTTTCATCAGACCTCCTCCTTAAGTATAATTGTATTTTTCTATAAATATAGGTAGCTGCATAACACTCTCTGTGCCCCTGTGTGCTCTGTGAGAGACAATTAGTGATACTTCATATACTACGTGGTCAGAACCGTTTCAATTCTCTCCAGGGCCCAATCAATCTCCTCTTTTGTGATAATAAGCGGCGGAGCGAAACGGATAGTGTTTTCGTGGGTTTCCTTGCAGAGCAATCCGTGTGCCATCAACTTCTCACAGTATCTACGGGCACCGCCGGCTTCCGGGACTATATCTATAGCTATAAAGAGGCCTTTGCCCCTGATCTCCTTGATATGAGGGCTCTTGATATTTGACAACCCGGATAGGAAATATTCGCCCATGGCCGCGGAATTCTCGACCATGTTCTCGTCAACTATGACCTTAATGGCCGTCCTGGCCACGGCGCAGGCTAAGGGGTTACCCCCAAAGGTACTGCCATGTTCGCCGGGGCGCAATACACCCAGGACTTCCTTGCTGGAAAGGACAGCAGAGATGGGATAGTACCCTCCGGAAAGGGCCTTGCCGATGAGCGTCAGGTCTGCCTCAATGCCGTCATGTTGTTCGGCCAGGAGCTTGCCAGTCCTGCCCAGTCCTGTCTGAATCTCGTCCAGGACGAGAACCACATTATTTTTCTCGCAAATGGTTTTGACTTCTCTTAGGTATCCCGCAGGCGGGATGATCACCCCGGCCTCTCCCTGGATAGGTTCAACCAGGAAGGCGACGGTATTAGGCGTAATGGCCTCTTCCAGGGCACCGGCGTTGCCAAATGGGATTATCTTGAATCCGGGCGTAAAGGGGCCGAAGCCACTTCGTGAACCTTCATCTGTGCTAAAGCCGACAATGGTGATCGTCCTGCCGTGGAAATTGTTTTCACAGACGATTACTTCAGCCTGATCCTGTGGGACCCCTTTGACCTTGTATCCCCACTTGCGAACGGCCTTGATAACTGTTTCCACTGCCTCAGCCCCGCTGTTCATGGGAAGGACCTTGTGTGAATTGGTCAACTTGCAGATTTCCTGATAAAAAAGGGCCAACTGATCATTGCGGAAGGCCCGGGAGGTGAGGGTAAGGTTCTGGGCCTGTTCTATCAAAGTGCGCATTATTTCCGGATGGCAGTGCCCCTGATTGACTGCCGAATAGGCTGCCAGGCAGTCCAGATACTTGTTGCCTTCCACGTCCCAGACCCAAACCCCTTCACCGCGGTGCAAAACCACATCCAGAGGATTATAATTGTGGGCACCTAATTCCTCTTCCAATTTTATGTAATACTGCTGATCCATTATTACTCCCCCTTCCCTCTATATTTTACGATCTCAGTGCCAGCCTTTCCTGCGATAGATTTTTCAATAGTCGCAATGGAGGTGATCAGGGCCCTTTTCCCATTGCCCTGGAGAAACTGAATGGCAGCTTCTATCTTGGGTCCCATGGAACCGGGCGGAAAGTGCCCTTCTGCGAGGTACCTGGTGATTTCAGCAAGAGTCACTATGCGGAGAAGTTCCTGATCCGGCTCTCCGTAACTAATAATGGCCCCATCAACATCACTTGCTATGAGCAATATATCCACTCCCACTTCTTCTGCTAACTTAGCGCTGGCCAGATCCTTGTCAATAACGGCATTCACTCCCGCGAAGGTTCGTCCTTTCTGGATCACCGGTATGCCTCCTCCCCCGCAGCAAATGACGATAAAGTCCATTTCGATAAGCTTAACTATTTCGTGTTTTTCTATGATGGTGACGGGCTGGGGAGAAGCCACAACTCGCCGGTATCCTTTTTCGGTTTTTCGGGTCGGGTAAGGCAGGGCTGCTGCTTTTGCCTCTGTGTAGACAGGGCCAACTGGTTTCGATGGGTTTTGAAAGGCCGGATCATTTTCATCCACGACTACATAGGTGATAAGGTTAACCAAAGATTTCTGGGATATAACCCCCATCTTTAGCAGTTCGCTGTCAAGGGTCGACTCGATCATGTAACCAATTTGGCCCTGAGTTTGGGCTACCAGGATCTCAAGGGGTAATTTTGGAACCGCATTGCAAGATTCCTGCTGTAGTAGCAGGTTTCCCACCTGGGGACCGTTTCCGTGAGTGATGATGATTTTGTACTCCTCAGAAAGCCGGGCAATCTGCCGAATGGACACGTTGAGGTTCTGAAACTGCTCTTCAATAGTGCCCACCTGTCCCTTACGAATAAGAGCATTACCTCCAAGAGCCACCAGCAGAGTTTCATTCTTGGTTTTAGTTTTCATGACAATATTATAGAATAGTTAGTGTCTGAACGAAAACTAGGAATTTTTTCCAAGATCAAGGAAGGCGAAAATTATAACCACAGGAATACATTGAGTATTTCGAGGATTATAATTTGAGCCTGACGCAGAGATTGGGAAAAATAACAGTTTTCGGTCGGGC
>JAUUWD010000277.1 GCA_030589225.1 Desulfobacteraceae bacterium
AATCCCGCCCGGGATAGAAATTCCGAGACGTACAATTATACAATCGCTTCGCGATTCTATCAGTGGGTCACCTTCTGTTTGGCTGCCTCGACAAGGGCGGCAAAGATTCTCCGGGAGGCCTCATCGTGCATCCAGGTGCCCTCGGCATGCCACTGGATACCGAGAAGAAAAGGATGGTCCGGTTTTTCAATGGCTTCAATGATCCCGTCGCTTGCAGTAGCTGAAGCGACAAAACCCGGGGGCAAATCCTTGACCGCCTGATGATGGTTGCTGTTGACCCAGACAGTCTCGGACTCAAGTATCCTTAAGAGCCCAGAACCCCTGACCACTCTGACCGTATGAGTGTTGGTCCCTTTTATGGCCTTCTGATTGTGGTCCAGACAGCCGGGCATCTGGGAATAAATATCCTGATACAGGGTCCCGCCAAAAGCCACACTTATAACCTGAATGCCACGGCAGATCCCGAGAATCGGCATGTCCAGCCTTTCGGCCTCCCTGGTTAACTCTATTTCTATCAGGTCCCTTTCGTAATCCATCTCCCTGATGCCTACTATTGGCTCTTCACCAGAAAACCGGGGGCAGACGTCTTTTCCGCCGGTCAGAAGCAGGCCGTCAATGCGTTCAAGCACTGCCCTGGTCGTCTCAAGGTCCTTGAATACAGGGATCAATACAGGAATGCCTCCGGCAGATTCAACACCCCTGGAGTATTCACGAAAAACTGCGTCTAAATATTTCCCAGGGGCATTCTGGACCCAATCCGAACTGCTGATGGATAAACATGTCAGGCCAATAAACGGTTTTGCAGGTTTTGTTGTCATAGGTTTGATGCCCATGTAAAAAGTCCTTTTCACATGGATTTAGGAATTAAGGTATTTAGGAATTTCGAATTACCTAAGCAAGTTATGACTGCGTCAACTTGAATAATGCTGTAAATTTTGACTTTTTACGTGTCATCAGGTTTCGTATTTCCTTAAAAGCGATTTGCACATCGAATTTTTATGCTGTAGCCTCATTCTCCACCTTGTCATCTCACTCCAGCGGCAATGCTGGTGAATTAGGGGAAATCTGTGATGCTTGTGAACTATTAAATCCCCCCTAACCCCCCTTTACAAAAGGGGGGAATCTGAGGTCAGCCCTTTCCAAAAGGGGGAAGGAATCTGAGGTCAGCCCTTTTCAAAGCGGGGAATTGCAAATGCGCATAAAGTTAGTGCAACTGCCCCCAAGGGGGAGTGGGCAGAAAGAAAAGCATCTAATCCAAAGCCAACTCCATGAATTCTGAGCCTTGGATGGGGTTGTATCGATAGGGTCTGATCTTCTTAAACCCCAGCGACACATACAGCGCCCTTGCCTTTTCCATGGATGGAACCGTGTCCAGGCGCATGCGGGCATATTTGATCTGCCTGGCTTCCTCAATGATAGCTTCAGCCAGTGCTCTGCCTATGCCCAAACCCCTGAACTGTGGTTTCACATAAAGCCTTTTCATCTCACATATTCCGTGGCTTATCTTCCTCAGTCCAATGCATCCGGCAGGTCTATCTCCATACATGGCAACCAGCAGACGCCCAGCCGGTGAGGCATACTGGCCCGGGAGGTCGCTAAGCTCTTCTTCAAAATCCTGAAAATCCAGATCAAAGTCAAGAGATGCGGCGTACTCTTTAAAAATATTCCTGGCGAGTTCAAGGTTTTTCCCTGTCTCAGCTTGAAGGATTGTCAGCATAGAAACGCCTCAACATTCCTTGATGGAAATATTGCATAGGGCAAAGGGAAAAAACTTCAATCATCTTCTCGTGCCACCGGCACCGGGCGGTTTTATGCTTCAATGCTGGCACCCGGATCTTAATGACTCCCTGTTAGCCCGGGCGAGCTTTTCCAGGAAACGATTCCACCATCCTTTTTTTATGCTTTTGTTTTCCTTTTTTTTAGGGAAATTTTTCTGGTTTTCATATTACGATTCAGAAAGTCAATGTCACTAAGTACACGTATTCTTAAATACGGTATCGTATTATAATTGGATAATTAATAATCACCGCTGAGACGCAGAGATCGCAGAGAATTTGTTTCTTTTTTGCTTTCCGCTGACTGGCGGAAAGCAAAAACATGCATCCCTGTGGAATAAAGAAATAACTACCTGAATTTCAATACAATATTACTATTATAAAGCTTGAACTATTTTCTTTTGCCGTTTATTAATCCCGTCAGATTCTGCGGGGCCCCTCAACGGCAAAAGAAATAATATTTAACTCTGCGGCCTTTGCGTCTCAAGCGAAGCCCCGTTCATAACGGGACAAGCTGGGCGGTGAAACAATATAAAAAAATATGTCATCGAACTTACGAATTAGAGCACTAAGGCAGACGGTTCGTTATTGCACGGCCTAAAAAAAGCCTGTTTCCCCGGATAAATACTTTGCTATGGAAGGGGCATCTGGATACAATAGCTTGAACGATATATGCAAGAATAAATCTATCGACATTGAATTGCCTTTGGACACCATCTACGATCGCATCAAATTATCAAATTAAATGCTGGAATGGAGTTGGTTTGCAGTCTCTATTTACATTGGTCGCCATAGTATTATCGATCACATTTGCCTTCACTGGCAGCGTCACAGCGGCTGAGAAGGTAGTTCCTTTTCATCCGGGCGAAAAACTGGTGTTTGAGGTCAAATGGCAATTTATACCTGCCGGGGAGGCCGTTCTTGAGGTACTTCCGTTGAAAACTATAAATGGGGTCGAACATTACCATTTTGTGATGACGGCAAAGACATACAAATATATAGACCCTCTCTACAAAGTCCGCGACAGAATAGATGCCTATACGGACTTGGAGATGACTTACTCAAAGCTTTACAAACAAAAGAACAGAGGGAGAAGAAAAAAAGATATTGTACTTAATTTTGATCAGGAAAGGCAGCAGGTGCAATACACCAAAAACGGAAAAAAGAAAAACCCCATTTCAATACTACCCGGCTCGTTTGATCCATTGTCTGTCTTTTATGCCTTTAGGTTTTTTGACCTGAAAGAAAATACTGTCCTTGAGGTTCCAGTAACGGATGGGAAAAAGTGTGTAATAGGGAAAGCAAAGGTCATAAGAAGGGAAACAATCAGGGTGGAAAGCGGAACGTATGACACCTATTTAGTGGAGCCTGATCTAAAGCATATTGGCGGTGTATTTAAGAAGAGTAAAAATGCCAAATTCAGGATATGGGTCACAGCAGATGCGCGAAGGATTCCCGTGAAAATGGAGAGTGAAGTGATAGTTGGAAGTTTTGTGGGGGAACTCATTTCAGCCGAAGGAATTGATAAGAAGGGCTATGCAAAATTACAATAATGAACAGACGCATACCCAGTTTGAGAGTAAATTCTCTATAATCACGGAATGAATTTAAAAAATCCCCCTCGATCCCCCTTTGCAAAAGGGGGACGCAGTCGAACTGCCCGGACTTATTGAGAACTTGCGTTTGAGGGTTAAGCAAATAAAACCTTGCCTTTGGCCTCAAGGCCCGAAGACCTTCGGGATACTCATCGGACCGGCTTTTGCCATTCTTTGGCAAAAATCTCGGCAA
>JAUUWD010000179.1 GCA_030589225.1 Desulfobacteraceae bacterium
CGCTTAAGGCAATAATCCGGTTGTGAGCGCCCAAACTTATTGAGAAGTTACTCCATTACTAAATATTCACATTATACGAGTGCAAAAATCATAAAAAACACACCGTTAAAATTTACCAGGACATCTATTACGGCTGACCTCAATTGTCAAGCAACTTGCCTGATACTACAGCCCCTTCTGCACAGATTCCTTCATCTTCCTTCTGATCAACAGGTATCCGGCAATAACAAGAAGGAGCCCCACAATAAAAACTGTATTGTTCTCTTTCCCCATCCCATAAACAACACAGGATATGCCAATGGCACATAAGAAAACAATGATTGATTTTTCGTGTTTTGATGTCATGACGCAACAAACACCTTTTCACGATAATATGCTAACTCCTTAATGGATTCTTCAATGTCGCTCATTGCCAGATGAGCTTTTTTTTTCGTGAAAACGGGAAGAGTGGGGTACCACCTCTTCACCAGTTCCTTGATTGAGCTCACATCAATATTGCGGTAGTGTAAAAAAGCTTCCAGACGTGGCATGTACTTTGCCAAAAACCGGCGGTCCTGCCACACCGAATTTCCACAAAGGGGAGACTCTCCTTTCTGACAATATCGGGAAAGGAATTCAATTGTCTCCTGCTCAGCGCGCTGGCAATTGTAAGGAGAGGCTTTGACACGATCCAGAAGTCCTGATAATTGATGGTGCTTCAGACTCCATTCTTCCATTAAAGAGAGGGTATGTTGGGAGTAGTTTATGGCAATATCGGGGCCTTTGGCGACAATTTCGAGTCTGTCATCAGTCACAATGGATCCGATTTCCACGATGACATGTCTTTCCGGATCAAGCCCGCTCATTTCCAGGTCTATCCATACCAGATTATTTTCCACTTTAAAGCTCCTTTTTCTGGGCTATTTCAGCTCACAAGATATCACGAAAGCTTAGCGCTCCGCCAGAAAAAAACCTGAAAAACTTCTCTTATTGACATCTTTAGAATGAATATACGAAAATATAATATACCTGTTTTTTAGCAATAACCGGATCTTGGGAACAATATGAGGAGTTTTTTGGTAAAACTTTTTACCCTGATAGTGATGTTGCTGGGGCTTCCCCTCCTTGGCATAGCCCTGACAGGCCTCCCTATACGGCAGTACTTGGAATTCCCTCCTGAAACACGGTATGTCAGTCATGCACTTTTTTCATGGATCGCCTTCACAGGATATTGCCTTTTCATCCTTTCCATGGTCATCCCTTTGCTAATAAGGGACATGCAAAATCGCAGGCAGGATGGGACAGATCGTTTCCATGCCTATCCTTTCCCCTGGTGGGGATGGTTAGGGGTTGTAACCGGGTTGATCGCCTGGATTTTGGCATGGACCCGTTTTACCTGGTTTGCCGGATTTCAGCGCCATACGTTTACGCCTCTGTGGTTATCTTTTGTCCTGGTTATCAACGCTCTTACATATCGGCGCAAGGGGCATTGCATGATGCTTGATCGGCCAGGGTTTTTCCTGCTGCTTTTCCCCACGAGCGCTGCGTTTTGGTGGTTCTTTGAATACCTGAACCGCTTTGTTCAAAATTGGCATTACGTGGGAGTCCATTTCAGCCCGTGGGAGTATTTCTGGTATGCGACACTATCCTTCTCGACAGTCCTTCCCGCGGTCCTGGGAAGCCGAGAATGGATACTTGAATCATCCTGGATTGAGAAAGGGTTAAAGGGTTTTTTCCCGTTGAAGTTCTCTCGATCCAAATTTCTTAGTTGGGGGTTCTTACTTTTAGCAACTGCAGGTCTGGCAGGAATTGGCGTCTGGCCGAACTTTCTGTTTCCATTACTCTGGATCTCCCCCCTTCTTATCATCATCCCCCTCCAGATCCTGATGGGAGAAAAACATATCCTATGTGATATCGCTCAAGGGGATTGGCGTCTCGTTATCTCTTCCGCTCTGGCAGCATTTTTTTGTGGATGGTTCTGGGAGATGTGGAATTACTATAGTCTGGCCAAATGGGAGTATAGCGTCCCTTTTGTCTATCGCTATCTGATTTTCGAGATGCCGATTTTGGGTTATGCGGGCTATTTACCTTTCGGGCTGGAATGTGCCGTTATTGGAGGGATGCTTGAGCGTAATCCATTCTATCCGGAGCCAGATTAGCTTGGTAGCTTGTATATCAGGGAGTTGGACAGTCGCCATAACGGTCCATCAATTCCTTGGCCCGCCGCTTCGATTCTTCCACATCTTTAGTTGGGAAAGTGCATGTTGGGGTTTCAATGATGCCCTTATCCGCGAGGACCTCTTTGATAATAGTTACAGGCGCCCGCTGATAGATGCCCTTGAGATCACGCAGATACTGCCCAAGATCCCACACCTGGTGAAGGTATTCCGGGTAATTATCTTGATCGGCCGTTATTCGAAGGGAGGATTCAGTGATTTTCTGCCAGGCCCCGGGAGCCAGGTTAGCGCCTGAAGATACCACTCCGCTCATGCTCGGGTGATTCATGAAATGCGTTTCGTCTCCATCATAAATCCTGAAACGGGCCCGGCTGCGGCATGCCTTCTGGTAATTATGGGCTCTATCCAGGGAGCCCAAAAAGATTAAGCCGACAATGGCTTTCAAGGAGACCAGTTCCTTCAAGATAGCTGTACGAATATTGCTTCTTTTCATGGGTTTGGCCAGGCCTCTTATAAATTCAGGGGCATTGTGAAGGATAAAGGGTTCGTTTACCATTGAGCTTAAATTCCGGTAGAGTGCCGGGAGACCCCGGTTACTGTGATAATAGAGAGGAGTGTCAACCCAGAAAACCTGCCCCTCATACCTGCGTCGTTTAAGAGTCTTTTTTAGACCAAGAAGGGTCTCCGTTGTCTTCTCCTCAGTATCCTGGGTGATCCAGAACAATATGGGAATCCGGCCACGGACCACTACCAGGGCCTTTTCAAGAAGCTCCAGCCGCTGAGCAAGGGAAAGGTTTTTACCTTCGCCCGTATCAGGGCCTGCCAAAAAGACAGCGTGAGCAAGGGGGGACAGCCGATCCAGAAGGTGACCCAATCCCCGGCCATCAATGGATCTGTCTTGATTAAGGGGGGTGATCAGGTCAACGATCAGCCCCCGTGGTGGGCCTAAAGCCTCCATTTATTCTAAAATCCTTTCTTCCCAGGAGGTCGTGCAGATGAACAACTCCCTTCACCCTGTTGTGCTTGTCCACAATGACGAGGTGTGTTATGGCATTAAGCTCCATAAGCCCCAGGGCTTCTGCCGCAGTCTGGCTTTCATCAATGGTCTTGGGGGAGGGAGACATGATGTCTTCAATTTTCATCCCATGGATATTCTTGTGGCGCAGGAGGGCCCTTCTCAAATCCCCGTCACTGACAATGCCTGCAAGCCTTCGGTCTTTTCCAATGATTAGTGTGGCTCCGACCTTTTTGGCATCAATTTCCTCTATTACCTGCTGAACCTTTGATCCGAGAGGAACCATGGGAATCCGGTCATTTGTGAGCATGATCTCCCTGACCTTGACAGCAAGACGCTCTCCAAGGCTACCTCCAGGATGAAATCTCTTGAAATCATCCTGGTTAAAATGACGACGATTGATGAGAACCACGGCAAGCGCATCACCCATGGCCAGAGCAGCAGTGGTGCTGGCCGTTGGGGCCATCCCCATCGGGCAGGCCTCTCTTTCCACGCCCACATCGATAAGCAGATCGCAGGCTTCTGCCATGGGCGAGTCCATGCCCCCTGTAAAGCCTATAATCTTTGCCCCTATTTTCTTGAGCATGGGCAATATATTGTTGATCTCGGTAGTCTGTCCGCTATTGGAAATTGCCACAACGACATCATCACTGGTAACCATGCCAAGGTCACCATGAATGGCCTCTGCAGGGTGGAGAAACTGGGAAGGGGTACCTGTGCTATTGAGGGTGGCGGCAATTTTTCTGGCGACGAGGCCGGATTTTCCCATTCCCGCCAGTATGACCCTTCCCTTGGCCTTCATGATAACTTCAATGGCCTTTTCAAATTCAGGACCCACGCGGTCCACCAGGCTCAGGATACCCTGCGCCTCTATTTTGAGAACTTCTTTCGCTTGTTTAATGACCATCAGAAACAACTTAACCCCGCTTTGCTACGGCCTGCTATGGCGGACTTTTTTCTCTGTTTCTTAGTTCCCACAGCCCTTTTTACATTATTTTTTATTTAACATTTTACATGATAGTTCTCAAGATATTAGTTGTATATAAATTTGTATGGACTTATTATTTGTTTTTAACTATAAATTCTTTGTAGTTCAGGTGCTATTGCCGAGCTTAATAGGGAACCTCGTTGAAATCGAGGACGGGCCCGCCGCTGTTATCGGGGACGAAAACCGCAAAGTGCCACTGTCCCGCTGCAAGAGGGATGGGAAGGCGCGGCACATATGAGGCTGTCCGAGAATGAGAAATTTTTTGCAAAATCAAGTCGAAGATCCCGGACTTTGAGCGGGGGAAGGCGAAGGTTTTAACCGCAGGAATACATTTAGTATTTTGAGGATTAAAACCTGAGCCTGACGAAGAGATTGCGGAAAATAGCCATTCTCGGACAGCCTCATAGGATGATCCGAGAGTCAGAAGACCTGCCTGAACAGGGGAGAAACCTCCGCGGAGCGGGGTAACCCTATGGATCTTGTGGATAAAAAAGGGATTTCCCAGATCGAGAGAACCGGTCTGGGTTTTTTATTTGGGGGAGCAATAAGAAGTCAAATTACCACCCCCAGAGGAGATGGCTTGTTTTTGTTGGTCCTGGAAGGTACGCTGATTTAAGTGCCTAAAGTTTAAAGTGCCTATTTATCCCGCTTGCAGCGGGGAAGTTAAGGAACTTCGTGACTTTTTATAATGGATGGTTTTCACAAGGCCTG
>JAUUWD010000010.1 GCA_030589225.1 Desulfobacteraceae bacterium
GTTAATATTTAACATTTTCAAATTGTCTAAAGTCCTCGATCAAGATCTTGGCTGAAGTCTAAGAAAATACAGGGTGGAATGATATCTCTCTAAAATCATTTGGTTTTCCTCTTAATTCAACGGGCAACTGACAACGATCAACAGACATCGCTAAAAGCCTTTCGCATTGATTTAAAGAACACCTGTTCAATCTATATATTTTAACACCATCAACTTCAAGCCTAACCTGTTCAGGGAAACGTCAAAGTCAGATTGAATCCGGTCAAGAAAATCCCCCCGTCCGCCACACTCCGCTTAGCTGGAGGGCGGGCCTAAATCCCCCTTTAATAAAGGGGGACTTGATGTTTACCCCTTTAATAAGGGGGGACTTAATATTTCCCCCCTTTGAAAGGGGGGTTAGGGGGGATTTTGAAACTAAAGGCATTTCATATTATAATCATTATATTAGATGCAACTTTGACTCAGTCTTGCTAACCTGTTGACCACAAACCCGTTTTATGAATAGAATAACAACGAAACACCGCTTCAAACCAACGAGTGGAGAAAAAATATTCCTTATTCCATCCCAGCTAAAGGCGAAATTTAACATTGTGATTTTCGTGATATGTTCCAGATAAAAAAATTTTTTGTGGCCAAAAAAACACCAATTGTATTGCTAAAGACTAAAATGGTAGCCCCTAAAGACAACACAAAATCAGAGGGAAAGCAATTTAGGCTCGTAAAATTTTTTGCCTATGCGAGCTTTTTTGTCCTTATTATAGTCAGTTTCCCCTTCTCAATGGTCATTTCCCAACAGGCCAAGGATATTCTGATGAAGAGTTATGAGAACTATGCCTTACTTCTGGGCGAGAATCTAAACCACCAAGTTTTTCAAAATTTTGTGATACCTGTCAACAGACGATTTGGTTACATCAGACTGAGGGAAAAAGAGCAATCTGAGTGGATGGATCGGATCGTAAGGAACACGATCCACAGTTTCAATATAGACCTGGTCAACATCTATGAAACCGATGAGGCCGTGATCGCATACAGCACTGATCCCAGGCTGATAGGCAAGAAAGTAGAAGGAACTTCAGGGTATAAAAGGGCAGTCAAAGGTAATCATTCCTCAGGGCTAATATCCGGGGGAGATTATCTTTGGGGGCTTGGTATAGAATGGATAGGGGGTGAAAAGAAACTCAGGACATATATTCCCTTCAGAGATGTGGACCCCTACACGGGTGACAAGGGATATGTTGGAGGTGTTTTTGAGTTGATCCAGGATCTGACCAAGGAATATGAGTCACTGGTCAAATTTCAGTATTTTATATTCGGACTTTCTAGTCTAATCATGGGCCTAATATTCGTGGCGCTTCTCCTGATCGTCCACAATGCCGAAGTGATCATAGAGGAGAGGGCTAAAGAGCAAAGGGAGCTTGAGTCTCAATTGAACCACGCTGAGCGCCTGGCCGCCCTGGGTCAAATGGTTGCCGGTGTTTCCCATGAGATCAGGAATCCCCTGGGGATCATTCGAAGCACAGCAGAGCTACTGGGCGGAATGCCTGATTCTACTGACGTACAAAAAAAACTTTCGAGCGTTATCACAGAGGAATCAAGCAGATTAAACAATATTGTCACGGAATTCCTGGATTTTGCCCGTCCCCAGGAACCCAATTTCCAGGAATGCTACCTTGAAGAAATTATCAACAAAAATCTCCAGTTCCTCAGCCCCGAACTTGATAAGGAAAACATTTCTGTATATGATAATTTAGATGGCCGGCCTTTAAAACTCAGGGCTGACCCACAACTCCTTTACAGGGCTTTCCTCAATATTTTTATGAATGCTATTCAAGCCATGGAAAATGGCGGTAGCATGACCGTGGATGTGGCCGAGAAAAAAGACCATTATGTGGTAATTATTGAGGATACAGGCTGCGGGATTAGACAGGAAAACCTCAGCAAGATCTTTGATCCTTTTTTTAGCACCAAGGATAACGGAACCGGACTTGGGATTTCCATTGTCAGGAATATTATCGAAGGACATAAGGGTTCCGTATGGATCGAGAGCAAGGTCGGAGATACGCCGGGGCAATATGGCACAGGGACAAAGGTCTTTATAAAATTGCCAAAGGGATAAGTGAATGATGGGGTCGGAAGTCGGAATACGGAATTCGGATAAAGAGGAGCCGTGAAACATGGAAACGATTCTGATCGTAGACGACGAAAAAAATTATCTGTTAGTTCTTGAGGCCTTATTAGGGCCGCAAGGGTATGAAATCATTACAGTCAATAATGCTCATGACGCCCTGCGTTCAGTCCGGGAAGCAGACCTCGATCTGGTCATTACTGATGTGAAAATGCCGGGCATGAACGGGATGGAACTTCTTGAAAAATGCAAGAAAATTAAGCCCGAGCTTCCGGTTATTATTATGACCGCCTATGGGAGCATAGAAATGGCTGTGGAGGCCATGAAAAAGAATGCCTACGATTACATTACCAAGCCCTTCCAAAATGAACAGCTAAAGCTGACTGTTAAAAAGGGCCTTGATAACTACCGTCTTATCAAGCAAAACAAATTGCTGAGCCAGGCCCTTTCAGATCGCTTCCGATATGGGAATATGGTGGGAAAGAGCAAACCCATACTCAAGATCTATGATATCATTGAAAAGGTGGCTCAATCCAAGGCATCCGTGCTTATCACAGGACCTTCAGGCACTGGAAAGGAACTCATTGCCAAGGCTATTCACTATGGAGGATCACGAAGGGACCGCCCCTTTGTCTCTATCAATTGTGGTGCTTTGACAGAAACACTTCTTGAGAGCGAGCTCTTTGGGCATGAGAGAGGCGCCTTTACCGGGGCCGTAGCCTTGAAAAAAGGTCGATTTGAACTTGCAGACAGTGGGACACTCTTCCTGGACGAGGTAGGTAATATGCCTCCTCCCCTCCAGGTCAAGCTCCTAAGAGTGCTCCAGGAAATGGAATTTGAGAGGGTTGGGGGAACCAGGACTATTAAAGTGGATGTTCGTCTACTCTCTGCCTCAAACAGGGATATTAAAGACGATGTTGCTGAGGGCATATTTCGGGAAGATCTTTTCTATCGGCTCAATGTAATTCAAATCGAAGTTCCCCCTTTGCGTGAAAGAGTTGACGATATTCCTCTGCTTGTGAAGCATTTCATTGAAAAATATGTAAGTGATGAAGACAAAGCCAAGATTGAATTAAGCCCCGAAGTATGGAAAGCCTTTTATGCCTACTCATGGCCTGGCAACGTGAGAGAATTGGAAAATGTTATTGAACGAGCCATGGTCCTTAGTTCAGGAGGTGTTGTCACCGTTGAGGAATTACCTGAAGAGTTGATTGGGGCAGAAGCCGAATTAGACGTGGATAGGTTTATTCCTCCCGATGTGCCCCTGCCGACAGCACTGGAGCGAATTGAGGAAAAGCTAATAAGAAGGGCCCTGAATCAGTGTAATAATGTTCAGGCCCATGCAGCCGAAATGTTAGGAATCACAAAAAGCTTGATACAGCACAAAATGAAAAAGTACAACATCGCGGTATAGAGGTAAAAAATATTGTATCCCTATTTTATCAATAAATTAAATATGATATCTGACGTGGCTCCTAACCTGGCATTTTTTGGTACAAAATTTTGTACTTTTCATGCCCAGAAATTAAAAACTGAAAAAGCAAAGCCCAAAACAATATCTCAACAAAACAAACAGTTACATACTAACTGCGCGCAAGATCCATTTTGGCAAACAACTTGCAATAAAAATCGGGAAAGTAATTACTCTTTCCTCCTAAGAGCACCAGCCGCCTATTTGAGCGGCTGGTTTTTTTTGGCCCTAATAACCTAAGCGCCTAAGTGCCCGTGTATCCCTGGTCCAGTTCTTTTCCACTCTCACTATCAGATCCAAATATATCCGCACCCCGAACATTTTCTCCAGCTCCAGCCTCGCTGAGCGACCGATTGCCTTGATCATTCGCCCCCTTTTTCCAATGAGTACCGCCTTCTGGGATTCTCTTTCCACATGAATACGCGCCGCAATGGCAAGAAGATTTTTCGCGGGTATCTCTTCCATTTTGTCCACTGAGACCGCTGATGAATAGGGCAGCTCCTTGCTTGTGTGAGAATATATTTTTTCCCGAATGATTTCAGATACCAGGGCAACCTCTGACTGATCTGTTTTCATATCAAGGGGGAAAAACTGAGGACCCGGCCTTAAACTCTCTTTTAGCCTGTCAAGAAGCCTGTCCAGGCCATCCCCCTTTATGGCAGAAACAGGAATAATGTCCTCAAAATCATATACTTGCCGGTAATGGTCAATAATTGGCAACAGGTGCTCTTTTGCCATCATATCGATTTTATTAATGACCAGGATACAAGGTTTTCTCATTCTTTTAAGGTTTCCCACGATGGATGAAATTTTGGGGTCATTGGGATGGCAGATTTCGATCATTAACAGTACCATGTCCACTTCACGACAGGCTGCACGCGCGGATGCCACCATGCTTTCGTGAAGGGCTGACTTGGTGTTGTGGATGCCCGGGGTATCCATAAATATAATTTGCAACCCCTCTCCGTGGTAAATGCCGAGGATGCGATTTCGTGTTGTTTGCGGCTTGGGGGACACGATGGCCAATTTCGTTCTTAGAATATGGTTTAAGAGGGTGGACTTGCCCACGTTGGGCGGGCCTATGATGCCTATGAAACCAGATAAAAAAGTCATATTTTTTCAATCCTTACCTGTCCGGGAATAATCGAATCATCCGGCTCGACGCTGATGACTCCCGCACCCGTTTTTCTCTTTATCAATTGGAGACCCTGATTTTTGTACCCCCTGACCAGGGAAATCTCCCTTTTGGGAGCCCTGATTTTGATCTGCGAAACCACGCCCCAACCGGGCAGGTCTTTCTGCATATTCTGGTGATGGATATGTGACCGTACAAGAAACCCGAAAGCAGTATGCCAGGGCCCGGCCACAATCTGTCCCTCTTCCAACAAGGTGGGAGAACTCATCAGCCCGATCCTGATGACAGGAATCCCCTGGTTTTCAAGTCGAACGCAGCCTTCCGCGCAAATTTCAACGGCCTCCTCAAGTCTCAAGGGTTCATATCGCCCCTTCCGGAACAAGTAAGCCAATTCTGTCCCACGGATAACGATTGCTGGATACAACCGGACCATATCCGGCCTCAATTTAATTATTTTTGTGATCGTTGATCTAAACCTTTCCTTGGAATCTCCAGGCAGGCCTGGCATAAGCTGGATCCCCACTCTAAACCCATACCGCTTCAGCACCTGAACCGCTTTAACTGTATCCTCAGCGGTGTGCCCCCGGTTTGAAAGCGTCAATACATGCTCATCCATAGATTGTGCGCCCAACTCCACGGTTAAGACTCCATAGCCTTTCATTACCTCCAAACGGTTTTCATCAAGGGCGTCCGGCCGTGTAGAAATCCTGATAGACTGGAAAAAACCCTGTTTCACGTAATAGGCCGCTGCCTCAAGCAGTTCGTTCATTAGATCCAACGTAAGTCGGGTAAAAGTGCCTCCATAAAAGGCCACTTCCGGTTTTCTCCGCAGATCGAAGTCCTTGGAATGGATAGCCTTATCAAGAATCCTCTCCACATGAGTTCTATTGATCGCTTCGCCGGGTTGTGAGGTTATTTTCTCCTGCTCGCAAAAGATACACCGATGAGGGCATCCCTGGTTGGGGATAAATATAGGTACAATTAAAGGTTTTAACTTTCTTTCAGGCACAAGAAAGCCTCCCTGGCCACTTTTTGTTCGGCCTCTTTTTTGCTCTTCCCTTCTGCTTGTCCTAATATTTTTCCATTGAGGGTCAATACTATGGTAAAGGTTTTGTCATGGGCCGGGCCACTTTCCCTTACCAGGCGGTATTTGGGAAGTGTTTTACAATTTTCTTGCGTGTATTCCTGGAGCAGGCTCTTGAAATCATGGACCATTTCCTGGGTCTCTACTCTGTCCAATAAAGGTGCAAACAATCTGGTAATGACCTCCATGGTCTTATTGAATCCCGCATCAAGATAAACGGCACCCAAAAGTGCTTCAACTGTATCTGCCAGTATAGAAGGTTTTTCCCTGCCACTGCTTTGTTCTTCACCTTTACCAAGGAGAAGATAGTTCCCCAATTGCAACGTCAAAGCAACACGGTAAAGCCCTAACTCGTCAACCACGAGGGCCCTGTACTTTGACAGCGTCCCTTCTTCGGCATCTTGAAATCGCTCCATGAGTAAATGACTGATAACCAGGTCCAGGACCGCATCTCCCAAGAACTCTAATCGCTCGTTATCTTCCACATTTGCATCGTCCTGTTCATTTACATAGGAAGCATGACGAAGCGCCTGAAAGAGCAATTCAGGCCTCTTGAAAGTGTACCCCATTCTTTTACTCAGCTCATCAAATACAAATTTTTCCGATGTAGTGCCCATTGTCCATCCACCTATTATTTTATTCTATTAAAGTACCTATTCATTTTCAAGTTGAGAAGCAAGCATAATTCAATTCAATTTCACAATTTGTTTGACTTATTTTCAGTAGCTTATTAGAAATTTAAAATACAAGCGATTAAGAACCTGTTGCCATAAAAAAATAGTTGTTTTAAACGAGGGCTTTCACAATCATGTGGGTAATGAGGGAAAAAAGGCGGCCTGATCATGCGGCGCAATAAGAAGCCCAAGAAGAAGAAAACTGATCATCCATCCCTGCTGAAGTCAGAGGAAACCCTTGTCACTTCCCTCCTTGAAGATTTCAAAAATGTCGACCCCGCAGAGATTGTGGCCAGGATTCCCCACTCGCACCTTGCCGGAATCTTTTTAGAGCGTTTACCCCTCGATAATGAGTTTCCTGTCCCGTTGCTGTTAGCGCTCGATGAGGCTTTCAAGGATAAAAAGGTCCATAAGCTGGTTAAACGGATCCTCTTCAGGCTCAAGCAAAAAGGAGTTCCCATTGATGAGAGTTTCCCCCAAAGGGCGAGTCATGATACGATCTTGACACAAACTCAAAAGGAAGAGCCTGTTGCCTATATTGGACCTATTGCAGGCACAATTGGTTCCAGGGCAGTCCTTATCGTATTGCAAAGTACTGTAAAAGGCTATCAAGCTGGAATAGGTCTTGTTTCGGAGGCAGAGGGAATTCTTCAGTTTCTCTACGGTCCCTTCAGTAAAAAACGAATAAAGGAAATCAAAGGCTCCCTTTCACAAGAGGCCGGACCACTTGTGGAAACATCTTTGCCCCATGCTGCCACTATTCTCGAGATCGCATACCGGCGTCATATGGAACTGCATTCTGACGTCCCCTCACAATATCCTGAGCTTAGGCCACGGTTATTGGAAAACGTTACCATACTCGATCGCCCGATTATCTATGACTTTGTGTCGGAGATCCCTGGTGATGGCACATTGACGGATAGTCAACTTGGGGAATTGTTCGCCCACAATTTAATGGAATCATGGCTCATTGACTTTGAAGACCTAAAGCCTTTTATGGAAGATATCCTAAAGGTGGAGGGCAGCCCAATCGTTCTTTCGGACGCACAAAAGGCCGATCAGGTCAGGCAGATAAAAGATAAAAGTATAGAGGAACTATTTCCGGGACCCAGGAGAGCCCTACTGAAGCATAATTTAGAGGAAATGGCCTACTTTTTTTTCAAATTGGACCAGGATGAATATTCCAGGATGGCCCTGACTGCGGCCCGAAACCTGGACGAGGAAGACACCATCTTAAGGAAAAACATGGTAGTTGAGTTTCTGCTGGAGCGAAGTATGCAGTATTACATGGACTTGGCGGGGAAAGAGGGTGCGGAAGATGAAACCTTGGAACCTGATGATTCCCCCCGTATTATATTGCCATAAATCGTAATTAATCCACCGGTTATACCGGTGAGAAATGAAAAGTTTTTACCGTTTCAGGCGTTTTTTGAGTTATATTAAATCCGAAATCCGAAGCATCCCGCTTTAGCGGGAAAACAAATTCGAAATTCAAATTTTTCAATGTTCAAAACGGGTACGAAGAAGCCAGTTATATATAGACGATGTAAACACAAGGGTTTTAGTCATTGGGATTTTGGTCATTTGGTATTGTTTCGAATTTCGAATTTCGAATTTTAAATTCACTATCGCTGACTATTTCAGTGGCCCCTTTTAGGGGCCTTCCTCATACCACCAGTTCTACTGGTGGTCGCTGATTGAAGATTTTCGAAAGCTCCCTATGAGGAGTGAATTCTTTACTTTCAAATTCGATCTTTATATAGGAGGTTGCCATGCCCATTACTATTTCCGTGAAGACACATACAAGAATTGATATGGTAGATATTACCTCGTCGGTTCAGAACGAAATTTCAAAGGCAGGCGTAACAGATGGCATTTGTGTGGTCTATGTCCCCCATACTACGGCGGGTATGACAATCAACGAAGGTGCTGATCCTGCTGTTTGCCAGGATATGATTAAGAAATTCACTGATCTGGTGCCCCCTGATGCCGGCTATCGACACATGGAAGGAAATTCCGACAGCCATATCAAGACATCAATGATTGGCAGCTCTGTCACCGTGATCGTTGAAGGTGGTCGCCTGGTCCTTGGCACCTGGCAGAAGATCTTCTTTTGTGAGTTTGATGGCCCGAGATCACGAAAGGTCTATGTCACTGTCTAACGGGTAAGGTAGAAGCACACCCAAATTTCTGCTGTGGATCCACCTTTTTGGGGTTTACCCACAAATTGACTATTTTCGATTGGCGATTGACGATTTCGGGGAGTTTAGTTTTTTTGGCTCATGTTTTTCAATAGTCAATAGTCAATCAGATAAGCCTAACGGACTTCGGGTTCAGTCCGATCTCCAGTAGCCAATCCTGAACTGCCTGGTAGAGAAGCCTATAATAGTTTTCCGTGCCCCCCAGGCCCCGCCTGCCAAAATAATAATTGATCTCAAGAAAAAAGGGGGCTGGCCGTTTCAAAGAAAGAGGGAACACAAAGTCAACGGCTGCCAGATTGATCCCGGTTTTTTTAGAGAAGTTCCGGGCCTGCTCCTTACCTTTTGCCTGAAGATCCGGCTCCCAGTCATGATCAATAATTGCATCCCGGCTTATGGTGGTGATGACCTGCCCCGGTTTATTGGGGCGCTTCCAGTAAGTAATAATCTGCTTTCCAATAATCACTGCCCTGAGCACATTCCCGCCTGAAGGCACAAATTCCTGGGTAACAAACCCTAACATACCGGACCTTTCCCGGAGGATCAGATAATCCAACGCCTCTGACAGGGAGGACCTGTCTTCTATAAAGTATACACCCTCTGCCTCATGGCTTTTGTCGTCTTTGATTAAAAAGGGCAGGTTATGGGGAAAGAGCTCCGGGTCTGGATAGGTTTTCTTGAACTTATCGACCGTCGGCCAGCGCAACGTCACAGGGTGTGAGAACCCGAAATCTTTGAACAAAAGGCTCTGCCCCATCTTTCCCGGGTACTTGAAACGCGTTTCATAATTTGGAAATATGAGCGCATCAGACCTTGAACAGGCTTGAAAGAGATCCTCCGGGCACCCCTGCGGGAGGACAATGGCCTCTGCATCCCGGATCAATTCGAAATCAGGGGAATCAAGGCGGCGAGCCCCAAGAATCACTTGAACATGTGTTTCAAAACATGGATGAAAAGAAAGGATCATGAACGGTTTGACTTTGCCCCTTTCAGGAGTTATATTTTTTGTGTATTTTACATCAGGTATAAGGAGAGAGACAATGCCAATCTTTGAATTCAGGTGCATGGACTGTGGTGATGTGTTTGAAAAGCTGTTTATTCGTTCAGATGAAGAAGTGAATATGGCATGTCCCCAGTGCAAATCCCAGTCACTTGAGCGGGTGGTCAGCAGGGCTAACTATGCCATGGGTGTGGGCCCGGGCGGAAATCAGCCGAAAATGACGACTAAACACTGCGGCCCTTCGAATCAATGTACGACCCTTGAACTGCCAGGGCATACCAAATGACTGGTGAAAAAACCCATACGGTCCTTCAACATGAACTTGATGATGATGATAAGGCGTTCATCACCGAGATTTTCTTTGAAGAGATAGTGAAAAAACTCAAAAGGATGGATGCGCGAATCGGAACGCTTAATTGTGATTTTGCAGGAGATCAATATAAAAGCTGGAATATACAGTTCAAATCAAAAGGGCAGGGTTTTGAAATTGTCGACTTTGAATATGATGAGGATTCATGTGGTTTCAGCCTTGACCAGTGAAAGGCATCTCCACTGTGCAATACCTCCCCCTCGAGACATATCTTATGATTGAAACAAAATTCCTGGGAAGAGATATTATTAAAGAACCCACATGTCCGTTCTGTGGAATGCTTGTCGAAAAGCCTAAGGAGCTAAGCACCCGAATGCCGGGGGAAATGCCGGTTGGGGCATGTTCGTGCGGCGCCGTCTATGCGTGCGATGAAACCGGGCACAACCTGGGCTCAGCCATGATCGAAGCGCTGGTCTTCGGGTGTGACATGGATTCTGACCTGGCCTGGGGGCTTTTGCCAGACGACGATTATGTGGAAGAAATAGTTGAGCATTACGACTATGTAAATCATTTTATTGTATCCGGTGGGGTTTTCGAAAGCCGTAGAATTTCAGGCGCTCTTTATTTTATACGATTGCATGACGATGTTCAAGAGGTCACTTCCGAGGGCGTGCAAAAAAGACTGGATAAGGCCACCTCTCCTGCTCCCAAACTTTTAAATAACCATACCGGAAAAAAATCTTTGTCCAAAAAAGAAATTGAGGGCCTTGTAAAAGACTTCAGGGTTGACTCTGTCGTCAGCGTAGCAGGGGAAGATAAAAGAATAATAAAAAACCTGCAGCGCTTGCTCTATTCCGGAGACGATCTGTTTCGCAAGAGGGCCGCAGAAATCCTGGGGCACGTATCGGCAGTTATTGCTGAGAGTAACCCCGGGTCCATTTCCAGACTCCTCCAAACGTTGTTTTACGGTATTACGGATACGGCGGCGTCAAGCTGGGGTGCTCTTGAAGCGATCGGGGAGATCATCGGCAATAAAACCGAACTCTTTGCCGGCTACATCCCTCAGCTTTATCAATTTCTGCCTAATGAATCACTGCGGGCCCAGGTGCTCCAGACCATAGGGAGGATCGCAAAGTCAAGCCCGGATCTGATACGCAAGGTCACTTTTCGCTTTATCCCTTACCTGGGTGATTCTGATCCTAAGGCCCGTGGGTATGCTGCATGGCTCATGGGGAATCTAAGCGCTGCTGAAGCACAAGTTGACCTGGAGAAGCTCCGGGGGGATCCCCACGAGATCCATATCTATGAAAATGGAGAAATGGAGAAAAAGACAGTGGGTCAGGTGGCATCTGAGGCCTTGGGGAAGATAAGTGAACTAAAGTGACTAAAGTGAACTAGAGTGAGCTAAAGTTACTGAAAGCCGTTCCTGAACATTTTGATTCATAATAGAAACCCACTTTCTCTGAGCCCGCATCTCGACTCCGTCCCGTATAGGACTACGCCCCGGAGGTTAGACCTCACGGTTTGAGGAACTAGGTCATAGACCAATGGCTTTGCCTGTAAAATTGTGAAGGAGCATCGAAATACGAGAGTGACAAATGCCAACCTGAAAAGCCATGTCAATCAACTATATCAGGCTGTTCAAAACTTCCATGTATAATATCTTCCAGCGGGGTTTCTATGGCCTTTGAGACGGATATTAAAAGCGATGCCCTTTCAGGGTCTCTCCTTCCAGCCTCCTTTAGTAATTCACCGGAAAGCAGAAAGAGTTCCTGATATACCCTATCCAGATCAAATATGGGGTAGGTTTTGCCGCTTTTAAACCCGGCCTTTCCGCACACCCGGGCCTTTCCCTGGATTGCTGTGGGGATCCCATAGACCCGGCATGTAATGGGCCTGTGGAAATAAAGGGTACAGACTTGATGATCGTCTAAGAGGGGGCACCTGATTCTCTCTCTTGCCAGGGATTCTGTTCCCATCTCAGGGGTCTTGCCGTTTATTTGCAGCCTTTTCTCAAGTTTCTTGAGCTCCTTGTCAGCCTTATTGCCCCGAAAAAGGGCTGCCCGCCTTTCTTTTCTGCCAAGTTTGTCAAAATGGCGCTTAAGGTAAACAGCTTCAATCAGGAAAAGGCCAAATAGGGCGTGGCAGCAATCGGAGCAGCGGGGCTTACACTTGATACACTCCGGAAATTCTTTTTTCATTTTTTGAAAGGCCTGGTCGGCTTTGGCCACTAAGAGTTCATAACGCTGTAATAGGTGGGTAATACTCATTGAACTTAGTTCTCTGCGATCTCGGCGTGCTCTGCGGTAAAAAAGATGGGAATTCCTATACGATCAATCTGCTCGGTGGGGTGCCAGTTTTTTCAGAAATTCCGGATGGGCCTTAAATCCAAGGGAGATGGCTTTGTCCACATGTTCGATGGCCTTTTCATAATCCTCATTGTTATAGTATGCAGACGCAAGATTATTGTGTCCTAATGCAAAATCAGGCGCCATATCTACCAATTTTTTCCCTGTCTCGATGGCTTCCTTTGCATCGTCTTTCTGGAGATAGGCGTTCACCAGATTACTCCACGCCTGTACAATATCCGGGTTCAGCTCGATTGCCTTTTTGAGGGCACCAATTGCTTCCTCTGTCTTAAGCATCTGCAAATAGGCAAAGCCCAGGTTTGCATAGCCTCTTGCATACCTCGGCTCTATCTCAACTGCACGCTGGTTGGCCTCAACTACTCTTTCCAGGTCACCTTGTTTGAAATAGATGTAACCCAGATTTACATGGCCCTCAAACATCCGGCCGCTGTTGGCAATGGCGTCGTTGAAGGCGTCAATTGCCTCATCCAGTTTACCCTTTTGCATAAGGGCAACTCCAAGATTATAACTTGAATTGGCACATTCCGGGTTTTCTGACAACATCTTTCTTTGTTCGGCAATAAACTCTTCGGAACCCTGGGGCATTTTCTCCGGTGTCTTCATAGCATTCCTCGAACAGGATTAAGATAAAAGGTAAGCGTTCACAGGTTCAGGGTTCAACGTTCAGCGCCGCCTCTGACCGCCGAAGCGGTCAGTTTGATCGAAAAAGAGACTCCAGCTTTGCGGAGTCACATACGAGGGTTAGGGACAAGGACAAAATTGAAGACCCGAAGTCCTCGTAAAAAATGCTGGTTTTGCCACATAATTGCGAATGCGCCGCCAATTTACAAATTGGGAACGACGAAGCCGGGCGCTTCTCACATAAATACGCCTCTAAAATGGAGTCCTGGGACAAGAACGTAACTTTTGAATCCCGCTGTAAGCGGGAAACCTTTGAACTCGTGAACGGCT
>JAUUWD010000310.1 GCA_030589225.1 Desulfobacteraceae bacterium
GCGATTCATGAACTTGAAGGCCGGTTTTTGCTACCGGGTTTTATTGACGGTCATACCCACTTAGACAGCATCTTTCAGGTAAGAGATTACGCAGAATATGCCCTGGCATACGGGAATACGACTGCGGTTTCGGAAGTTGCCATGATTGCGAATGCCATGGGAGTAAAAGGCGTCGAATTTTTTCTCCAGGAGACAGAAAATCTTCCGCTCAGGGTGTTTGTCCTGGCACCACCCCTTGTACCTCCATTTCCGGAGCTTGAAAGCAGCAGGCCATTTCCTGCGGACTACTTCCGTGAACTCCTTGCCAGGGAACGCTGTCCCGGGGTTGGGGAGACATACTGGCCCAGGGTTATAGCTCTTGAAGACCGTGCTCTTAGCCAGTACCAACTTTCAGATGTCCTGGGAAAGACAAGGGAAGGACATGCGGCTGGAGCCAGAAACATGAAACTTGCGGCTTATGTTGCCGCAGGGACATCTTCCTGTCATGAGGCCACGGATTCAGATGAGGCCCTGGAGAGATTGAGACTCGGGATGGCGGTCATGATCCGGGAAGGCTATGTCAGGCGGGAACTGAACGCCATATCCGGGATCAGCAAACAGCCTGTTGACCTGCAGAATGTGATGATTGTTACTGATCTGGCCGACCCTGAAGAGCTGGTCCACAAGGGCGGGATGAACCTGCTTTTGAAAAAGGCCGTGGCATTGGGTTTTGAGCCCGTAAAGGCCATCCAGATGGTGACCATCAATGTTGCACAATATTTCGGACTGAGAGACCTGGGGGGATTGGCGCCCGGGAAAGTGGCAGATATGGTAGTGGTGGATGACCTTAAAGACTTTCACTGCCATCAGGTCTGGGCCGGAGGGAAGCTTGTGGCTCAGGATGAAAAATTGATCGCCCGCTTGGGCGAGTATGTTTATCCGGACGAAGCTGTACGCTCCGTTTCGCTTAAAAAGATCAGTCCGGAAATATTTCAAATACCTGCCGATACAAAAGTGGCCAGCATTCGAGTGGTTGAAATTGTCAATGAGACCATTACACGGGAAACCATTCACCAGATGAAAACAGTGAACGGAAAATGGCTCGCAGTGCCTGAAGAGGATATCTTAAAGGCAGCTGTTTTTAATAAAAGTCAAAGCGATCCCGCACCATCTCTTTCCTTTTTAAAAGGGGTAGGCCTTCGTAAAGGGGCCATTGCCACCAGCCTGATCTGGGATACCAACAATATCCTGGTTGTCGGGACATCTGATAAAGAAATGGCTGCTGCCCTCAATCAACTCATCGCTTTGGGTGGTGGAATGGTAGTGGTCAAAGGACAGGAGGTGATTGCCCAATTGCCGCTTCCAATCTGTGGAATTATTTCACCGGAGCCATTGCCCGAGATCGTCAGGAAGATGAAGGATGTGGAGAGTGCCTGCCTGAGATTGGGCTCTAACCTCACCCGCCCGCTCCTCACCCTTCAAACCGTGCCCTTCACTGGTCTCCCATATCTACGGCCAACCAACAAGGGTTTAGCAGACATTCAAAAGGGGAAGTTGGTGCCGCTTACTGTCTGAAGGACTTATCGATTCTTGGCACTGTGGGTTAAAGACCGTGTCACACATCCCAGTACCGTATCAATATTCGAACCGGTCCGATTAAGAAATATGACAAAATAATAAGGGCTCCCAGATGGCCCATCTATGTATCCAACCCGCGTACTTATGCCCCTGAGAGTGCCGGTTTTGTAAAGAGTATTACCTGTTCTTTTGAGAAGATGTCGATGTGGTTTAAACGCCTCTAAAATCGCCAGCATATCCAGGACAGATACACGATTCTTTCTGGAGATGCCAGAACCTTCCGCAATTTCAATATGTTGCAGATGGAGATCATTTTTGGCAAACTCGGAGACCACTTTCACTCCTTTTGCCAATGTGCCCGGCGGGCCATACACCTTGGCTCCCAGGGCAACAAAGATCTGATTGGCTATAAAGTTACTTGAAAATGCCATCATTTTCCGAAGAATGTCTTCCAGGGTAAACCTGGATTGGTAGGTGTAAATCAGCCTGTCTCCTGGTTGTATGGCACTTAGACAAACTTTCCCCTGACACGTAACGCCCCTTTCTCTCAAAAAGTACAGCAGAAGGTTACCGGCATACAGAGCTATCTCCTTCTGGTCGTGAGAAAAAGTGTATCGTCCCTGTTTTAGACCCAGCTTCCGGATTTTTTTCCTGGCAAATGGGATCAGGGGTGTCTGAGGTTCAGATGATACGATTCTTCCTCTGTGATCACGATGGAAAAAGACAGTATTAAAATTGGCGCACAAAGCCCCAACAGGCGCATCATAGGGGTTGGTGGAATGCTTGCTCCCCGGAATTACTATTTGAGGAGAGAAATAGGTGTCATCCAGTATCAAGTCATTAAAATTTTTTGTCTTCTTTGCCAGGGCATCGGCAATCTCCTGCCAGGCTTCTGAGACCAGCAGGGGGTCCCCAAAACCTTTGATTTTGAGATTATGATCAGCGTCAATATAGAACTCGGTTGTGAATCTATAGGAGGCCCCGAGACGTTTAATCGCGGTAAGGGCAGTTAAAACCTTGAGTGTAGAGGCGGGGATGTGTTTTTTTGTTTCATGTTTCTTATAAAGGATTTCACCATCAGGATTTACAACCAGAAGCGCATCCACGGAGCTGATATTTTTCAAACAGGGTAGGTCCTGTTTTGCATTTGATATGACCGGGTAAAACAGATATAAGACCAGTAGAACAAAAGACAATCCTCTCACCCACCCTGATGATTTTAGATTGACGATTTTGGATTGATGATTTAGGTTTTTGACGTTCAATAATCTCATGACTTTTGGTTTATAATTTTCATTAGTGGGGGATATCTTCAGGATTTACGTGATCAAGGTGATCCTGTAAGATGTCGATTTTGTCGGCGATTGATTTTCGCCGGTCAACAAAGAGGTGATATTCTCCGTTTATCTTACAGATTCCTCCTTTCAGTTTTAGTCCTGCGGCTTCGAGCAGGTCATAATGAACATGGATTTGCCTTTGAGCGGCCTGTTCCTCCAATTCGGATAACCGATCTTGAAGGGATGAAGGGGGTACTTGCTTTTTCTTTTCTAATTCCATGGTGATTCCCGGATATGCTGAAATAAACCTAAGAATACCACAAAAAGTGACTGTTCTCAAATTTGATGTTCTGCTTACAGGTAGAAGGCCATGACCACTCCACAATAAACCGGGAAAGCTCTAGGA
>JAUUWD010000129.1 GCA_030589225.1 Desulfobacteraceae bacterium
GTGATGCCTTCCATTTTTCCAAGATCATTACGGTCTGCTGCAACAGAGCGCAGGGTAACTGGAATAAGGTTATCGCCTTGCCGATATTGGGTCAGATCAGTACCGGAGAGACTGGCCTCCAGGGAGACTGCCACATCTTCACTGGTCACACCTGCCCGTTGGGCCCGTTCCTGATCAACTATGACCATGAGTTTTTTAATCTGTGGTCCCCAATCATCGTTCACCGAGGCAACCTGGGGAAGGGTATAAAGATGGGTTTTCACTTCATCTGCCAGGCGATAGAGGGTTTTTAGGTTTTTGCCCAATATGCGAATTTGGATTGGGTATTCCACAGGCGGGCCGTTTTCCAGCTTTCTCAACTGGACCTGTAAGTCGGGATATTTTTCCCGGGTATAGTTTTCAACGGATTTGGATAGTGCCGGAATCATCCGATAATCAGTGGTGTTTGCAACCAGGGCAATATGCCGAGCACTGGGAGATCCAGGGTCGTATCCCAGGACAAAACGAGGGGCGCCCACACCGATAAAGGTCATCCAGTTTAAGACGCCTTGCTTGCCGGAAGCCTGCTCCTCTTTGTTTACCACCCAGTTATCGAGCAGAAAATTTTCTATGTCATAGGCAATCTTTTCCGTTGTTTCAATGGATGTGCCAACAGGCATGTCAAATTTAGCATTTACAATCGGGGCTGTGGAGGAAGGAATAAAGGCCTTGGGTACCAGTCCCAAACCCTTGATGCCAAGAATAAACAACGCCACAACAATGATCAGGAAAATTGGTTTCCATTTTAAGGAGATCCTTAAGATCATCCTGTAAAAGCGATAACCTATTCCTGAAAAATCCGCTTTTTTGTCCTTTGTCTTCTGCTTGACTTTGATAAGGTGCACTGCCAGCAAGGGGACCAATGTCATGGCCAGCAGCCAGGAAAGAATCAGTGCCATGGTCACCACCCTGGCAATATCACCAGTAAATTCACCAACTGCGGATTTTGCCAGCAGAATGGGGAGAAAGGCAGCCGAGGTCGTAAGCGAGGAAGTCAGCAGGGGAACAAGCATTTCTTTGCCCGTGGCAACCGCCGCCGCAATTTTCTTTTCGCCTCGTTCCAGACGTACCAGGATTCCTTCGGCCATGACAATTCCATTGTCCACCAGAAGCCCCAGGGAAATAATCAGAGCTGCCAGGGACATCTTATTGATGCCCACATCAAACCACTGCATGACCGCAAAGGTTATGGCCATTACCGAAGGGATGAGTGCCGCCACTACCACTCCGGTACGCAGTCCCAGAAATGCAAGCATGATAATAAATACCATTGCCACTGCCAGCAGGAGGTTCTTCATAAAATTATCAATACTCCGGTCCACCATCCGGGGCTGGAAAGCAATGGTTTCAAACTCTATTCCATGGGGATAACGGGACTGAAGGGTGGGCATAATCTCCTTGAGTGTCTTACCAAGTTCTAAAATATTACCACCTTCTTTCATGGAAACTGTAATCGCCAGTGCAGGCTTGCCATTGGAATGCACTGCACTATCCCTGGGGTCTTTGTAGCCGCGATAGACATGGGCGATATCTTCAAGGTAAACAACATCCGAGGTGCCCGGAATATTAACAAGGGCCCGCCTGATATCCTTAAGTGACTCAAAGTTTCCGGTTGGCTCCAGGGTAATCCGTTCACGGCCGATTAAAATATCTCCACCCGGGCTTAATATGTTGATGGACTGTAAAGCTGTACGCAATTGCTGGGGGGACAGGCCAAGATCCTGCAGCCGGGCATTGCTGTAATCAACAAACACCACCTCTTCCTGGTCGCCGTGGATTTCAACCTTGGCCACCTGATTCTGCAGCAGCAACTCGTCCCGGACTTCATCGGCAACAGTTTTAAGCTCACCATAATTAAAACCATCACCTGTCAAGGTATAAACCACGCCGAACACATCCCCATACTCATCATTTACAAATGGTCCCGACACCCCTTCGGGAAGGTCTTTTTTGGACGTTTCAACTTTGCGCCGCAAATCATCAAAAATAGGACGCATATTTTTATAGCTTTGCTTGAAATTGGCAAAAATGACTGCAACACCGGTTTGGGTGTCACTGGAAACATTATCCAGTTCCGGCATCTGCTGGATAACCTGCTCAATTTTATCGGTCACAAGCTGTTCCACACGTTCGGGACTGGCTCCGGGCAGGTAGGCCGTCACCACAGCGGTACGGATGGTGAACCCGGGATCTTCAGCTTTGGGAAGGCTGAAATAGGCATTTATGCCAAATAGTACCAAAAGCAGGACAAGAAAGTAGGTCAGACGATTGTTACGGATTGCAAATTCAGTGATATTCATGATTGATTACTCCGCTTTTACATGGAGTCCATCACGAATGACGGACATTCCGGCTGTTACCACCTTGTTGCCGGGCTTCACACCGGTGGTTATTTCAAGGCCCAGTGATGTTAACTCGCCAACGGTGACAGGTTGGCGGTGGACAATGGCCTCGCCCGGATCATTTCCAGGCTCCAGAACAAAAACAAAACGGCCTGTCCTGTCCTGCCCCACAGCGACTGGTGGCAGATAGATACGTGGTGGTCCCTGGGTTTTGACGGCAAATATAAATGTGACTTCGGCTGCAAGCCCGGACCGCAGTTGTGAATGCTTTTCTTTAACGATCAAGGTTACAGGGAAGCTTGAACCTCCGGCTGATGTTACTCCGACCTCAGTCACCCCGGCTGTAAATCCAACTCCAGGAATTGCGTCGAACCGCACCCTGGCGGGCATACCCTGCTTGATACTGGCAATCAGGTTTTCCGGAACCTTCACCTCGACCTCATTTACCTGACCGCAGACGGCGGCAACAATGGTCTCTCCGGCAGTGACGTTTTCGTTGACCTCCTTGAAAACCTCGGCCACTGAACATTTTTCACTGGCTCTCAACTCAGTATAGCCCAGATCAAGCAATGCCAGTTCCAGACTTTTTTTTGCGGAACGCACCTGGGCTTGGGCTGATTCAACTGAGGTTCGCGCAGAATCAAGGTCTTCCCTGGAGGAATTGTCATTTTCGTACAGCTCACGCACCCGCTGGTACTTAGACCCGGCGTTGCGGTTTTCAGCTTCAGCCTGGGCAAGGGTTGCCCGTGACTTTTCCACCTCCAGCTCAAAAGAGGTACGATTCAAACGGGCAATGAGAGACTTATTTCCAATGCTGTCACCTACCTTGACTGGAATTTCCTGCAATGTGCCACCAACCTTAAAACTTAAGTTTGCCTCCCTTCCAGCCTTTGAAGTGCCTGAATAAGTACGGGTACGTCCGCTCATGGATTTTTCTACCACCTGATATTTAACTGGTCGAAGGACTTTTTTTCCTTCCTCGCTTGTTGTGCTTTGGTTGTCGCACCCGCACAATAATAGAAAACCTGCTGATAAAAGCATCATTAGCCAATATTTTGTTATACAGTTATGAAATTTAACAAACATTAAGTCATTCTCCACTTGAAAGGTTGTTTTTAATAGCCTGGACAGCTGCGCTGCGTTGGGCGCCGTCAAGAAAGAAATCAAAAGCTCCGGTTGCGCGCTGCAAATTCATGAGATCGATCAGGAATTGATAGGCTGCGTTGGCAGCAGTCAGCTCGGCAGTAAGGGCGGATTTCTGGGCATCAACAAGATCCACCACTCCTGTTGTTCCCTTGGTGTAAGCATCCAGAACCAGATCAAAATTTTTCCTTGAAGCCTTTGCTGCAGTGCGGTTCAAATCAATTGAAAGTTTGGAGGCATGAGCCGTATGTAATCTGCCTCGAATAGTCTGTTCAATGGAGTTGGTGGTGTCTTGCAGTTGTAAACGAAGTTGATTCAAAGTTAATTGTGCCCGTTTCACACGTCGTGACCTTGCACCGCCTTCAAACAAAGGCAACGACAGATTTACACCAAGAAGCCAGTCATCTTCCCCTTCCTGGGAAAGGGAATTCGGGCGGCTGTCATAATAGGTATTGGAATACTCTCCTGTCAGGGTAATAGTGGGAAGCCAAAAACTTCGCTTCTCACTTTTCAGAGTTCGTTTCTGGGCAATGATTTTGGCCATGAGTGATGCAATTTCAGGGGATCTATCCAGGCCGTCTTGGATCATTATTTTACTCAAACGCTTGAAACCGGCTCTGTTTTCAATCAGGCCGGGCAGTTCCGGGGCGTTCATGATGAGATTGGTGTCTTGAAGCGTTGCCGGTGCCAAAGTAAATTGTTCAGCCAGGGGACGGTTAAGCAGCCGGTTAAGCGACTCTTGATCCTGTCTGAGCGTTGCCTCCGTACCGAGAAGATCCGCCTTTGCCTGGGCAAGTTCGCTTTCCCAGCGGTAGACATCTGCAAAAGTTGCTGAGCCGACCTTTGCTCTATCACGTGCCAATCCAAGATTAGTACGACTTTGCTCAAGGTTCACCCGTCGAATTTTCTTTAATGTTTTCGATTTCAATACATCCAGAAAAGCTATTGTAGCATTTTGTACGACATCAAGTTTTGTCTGGTTATCCTCTGCAATCCTTGCAGTCTGTTGCGCCTTTACAATATCCAGGTTTGCCCATGTGGATTCATTGTAAAGAACCTGACTTAAGCTAAGGGCTGCTGTGCCTTGTTTTTCCGCTATTCCCCCTGAAACGACACTGGGGTTGGAATCATCACGAAGCTGCTGGTCAACACCAATGGAAAGCTGGGGAAAAAGATTTGCCCTTGCCTCATCCACCTGCTTTGCTCCGGCTTCAACTCCAAGCTTTGAGGCGCGTATACCAAGGTTTTCAAGAAGTGCTATTTTTGCAGCTTCACTTAATGTCCAGCGCACAGTTGCGCTTTCAGGCTCGTCATTTAACTTTTGTGCTTCAAGCATAACATCGAATGGAGGCGAGATCTGCAGGCGGCGTGCAGTTTCCATATTAATGATCAATCGTCTCCGATCCTCGACAAACACCTTCATGTCCTTGGGATCATCACCAAACAGTACTGCCTGTAAATCCAGAGCCAGACGCCTTGTACGCCGCTGCCAGTTTCCGAACGGGACAGCAGTAGCCAGGGCCCCCTGCTCAACAAGGTGGGAACCTGTCAGGCTGTAACTTGGTAAACCAAGCTCAATAAGGTTACTCAATAATTTGGCCATCTTTGCTTCATCCAGCCGTGGTAATGCACCGATCAAAACGGCATCTATATCTGATGGCAGGCGGGAAACAAGGTCATCGCCTTTTCCACTATGGAGCACAGGAAATATTTTTATCCCCATCTCAGTGGCTACCTTAGCACCTTCTATGGCCAGGGCAGGCATCACTTCCATCATCAAAGAATCACTTAAGAGGGCAATATTTGTGAAATCAACAACTTCACGAAATGTTTTCAGTTCGGTTGCAAGGTCGGCCTGGATACTTATGTAGGTAAGATTATGTTTGCCGGAGCTGTTCCCCTTGCTGGGTGCATTTACCAGGTGAGGATTAAAAATTACCGAGGCAAGTGTCGGTTTTGGATGATCTTCCAGGGAGACGGCAACTGCGGCGGAGCCAAATCCCAGAGCAATGACAATATCAACTTCCGGGTCTTTATATAGGTGGGACAAAGCCGA
>JAUUWD010000217.1 GCA_030589225.1 Desulfobacteraceae bacterium
TTGCCCGCAAATGCCTGACTGCCCTGAGACCCGGACCTTCCTGAGGTTCGCTTAATAATATATTCAGGGCGATCACTTTTGCACCGGCAAGTGCGAGGTTATCAATGCATAGGGCAAGCACATCCCTTGGCCATGGGAAAGGCCCTAACTCCGATATGTCATTATCAGTAACCACCACAAGTTCTATATCCGGGTCCCTCTCTTCGGAGGCAGTGATTCTGCTCCTGAGATCAAGCGTTTTCAACTCGAGGGCTACTGTAAAATCAAAGATCCCGGTTGTGGTGATAAATAAAAAAACCAGGGTCACGGCCAGGCCGATGACCCAGTCTGGAAGTTTTTTGTTTATACTCATGGAAAGATCTCTATCGAAAACCCGCAATATAGATTTCTGAAAATCTATAGTTCACCGGTTACCGTTCACCGTTGTCCCAAGAAGGGCCGTGGGGCAGCAATTCTAATTATAACCTTTAGACCTTGCTAATGCAGGGCCGTGGTGATTTCTTATTTTAGAGCAGGCGAGGGGTGCACTATTACATAAACCCTTATAATGTCAAATAACGGGTTGCCTTTCTATAAAGTACGGGGCCGATTCCCGGTATGGACAACATCTCATCCATTTGTTGAAAGCCCTCTCTTTTGGCCCTCTCGCGAACAATCGCGCTGGCAATTTTTGGACCAATTCCCGGAATTGCGGTAAGGCCCTTGAGGCTTTCGTTGTTAAGCGAAATGGGTATCCCAAGGGTAATCTTGTAAAAGGCCGACATTTCACCCTCAAAGATGTAAGCCTTTTGTCCGTCGCTTCGCAAACAGGTACTCGAACCGCAATGGCACAAAATATCATTGCCGGGCAGGGGCTTTTGAGTGCCGGGGATTAGTCCTCCCGCCCGATTCAGTAGCTCCTTCAAAGCAGGCGGCTGGCAGAATTCATAAACGCCTGGCCACTGAATATTTCCTGAAATTTGTACAAACACCTTCTCATCACATGGAGGGCTATCCGCTGCAGAAAAGCTGAAAATGCCCCTTAGCAGATGCATGGTGAGAAGAAAAAACAACAGGATCAGAGCACCAACAGCACTGTCATTGATTTGCCTTTTTCTCATCATCCAAACCAAACGCCTTATGCAGGACACGCACCGCCAATTCGGTGTATTTTTCCTCTATGACGCATGATACCTTAATTTCAGAAGTACTGATCATCATAATATTAATGTTTTCTTTAGCCAAAGCCGCGAACATCTTCTGGGCCACGCCAGCGTGACTTCTCATTCCCACGCCTATGATGGATACCTTGGCAACACCCTCATCCCCTAAGACTTTTTCCGCTCCAATTTTCCCGGCCACTCCGCTCACTAACTTCATGGTCTTGTAAAAATCCGACTGGGGCACTGTAAATGTCATATCAGTGAGCCCGTCCTCACTGGTGTTCTGAACAATCATGTCAACCACGATGCCAGATTTAAATATGGGCTCAAATATCTGTGAGGCAACCCCCGGCTTATCCGGAACTTTCTTAATGGTGACCCTGGAATCGTTCTTGCTATAAGCCACTCCAGAGACCATCACCCTCTCCATATCCTTTGTCTCAGCAATCACCATGGTACCCCTTTCATTGCTAAAGGTTGATCTTACGTGGATTGGCACATTATATTTCTTGGCAAACTCAACAGAACGAATCTCTAACACCTTTGCACCCTGGCTGGCCATCTCAAGCATTTCTTCATACGAGATAAAGTCCAGTCTTTTGGCCTTTGGGCAAATGCTGGGATCAGTGGTGTACACCCCGTCCACATCTGTATAGATTTCGCAGACATCGGCTTTCAAGGATGCTGCCAGGGCGACGGCTGTGGTATCCGATCCGCCCCTTCCCAATGTAGTAATATCGCCATTTTCGTCAAGCCCCTGAAAACCAGCCACGGCTACGATTCTTCCTTTTTGGAGCTCTTTTACAATTCGATCGGTTTCAATGTTATGGATTCTGGCCTTGCCGTACAAATTGCTTGTGTGGATTGCCACCTGAAAACCCAGGAACGAACGCGCGTCATAGCCCATGGTTTTCACAGCCATGGCAAAAAGAGCCACGCTCACTTGCTCGCCCGTAGACACAAGAACGTCGAGCTCCCTGGGATCCGGATCATCGGTCATTTCATGGGCCAATTGGATCAGGAAGTCGGTCTGTCCCGCCATGGCCGACAGAACGACCACTATTTGATTGCCTTCTTTGTGGTGCTTTACAACCCGCTCGGCAACGCCCCTTATTTTTTCTATGCTGCCAACAGAGGTGCCCCCGTATTTTTGAACGATTAACGCCATAGTTTGACCTTTAGTATTTGAGATTTGTTTCGTGTTTCGTGTTTCGTGCTTCGGAATCCCGGTTTACCCAGGTTAGTACCTATTTGTTTAAATCACATCATGTTTGCGCATGATTATGTCATAAATTGAATATTTAAGGAATTCTATCGATTTTAAGAGAAAAGACAGAGCGAAGCGATACCTCAAATCGTCAATATCCAATCATCAATATTCAATTTGGTTCCGGTTTACCCGGGTCAGGTCTTGCAATATCTCAACAGCCCGGTAGTGATTCCCGGACAAGGTAATTTTTCGAAGCGAATTATCTATTATAACAAATCCAACCTTCAGTTTCCATTCCGGCAGGATTTCAGGCCAGCGATCAGCCCACTCCATGACAACAACGCCATCTTGATAAAAATATTCCTCTAACCCGGCTGACAGAAAATCAGAAAGGCTTTCCAGTCGGTAGACATCCAAATGGAAAAGGGTATGCCGGCCTTCGTATTCGTTAATGAGGGAAAATGAAGGGCTAGTGATGATTGTATCCGGTGAGATCCCCAAACCGAGGGCTAACCCCTTGGTGAACCAGGTTTTTCCGCTCCCCAGTTCTCCAACTAAGGCTATTACATCACCCTCTTTGAGGACTTTTCCCAGTTCCTGGCCCAGGTGTATGGTCTCCTGATCGGAAGCTGTGTCGTATGTAACACATCTTTCTTTCAAGAAACAATGGTCCTTATAAGGTCAGCCTTACCGATGATTCCAACGACGCGATCACCATCCACAACAGGAATAGTGTAGATCTTTTTCTGAGTCATTACTGTGGCAATTTCGTCAATTTCCGTCTTTTCATCTATCGTAAAAACATCTTTCGTGTATAGATCTTCCACCTTGGTGGCGTTGATCCTCTCAAATTCTTTTTCTAATTTTTTTGGGCTTTCCAGATAAAAAACCGCATCAAAAACGGTCACCACTGTCGGGATATGAAGCTTCTTGTCCTTTCGTATCAGATCGCTTTCGCAGATAATCCCAATAAGCAGACCATCATCGTCCACAACGGGAACCCCGTTAATGTGATTCTCATACAGTATCCTGGCCAGATCCTGAAGGCCTGTATCTTTTTTAACGGTGATGACCTCTGTGGTCATAATATCACTGGCATTCAACATATTTACCTCAACTCCATTCCGCAATCCAGGAGGCTGTCCTCCTTCTCCAATACCACCATAGCGACACCGTATTCGCTGTCATCTGAAAGACTCAAATGGATACCCGTTATACCCGCTTCACGGCAAATGTCAGAAGATTTTCCATGAAGCCTCAGGCCGGGTTTGCCATTGGGGTCATTGAAGACTTCTATGTCCCTCCATTTTAGGCCCCTCCTCATTCCTAGACCCAGGGCCTTTGAAAAGGCCTCTTTTGAGGCGAAACGGAGCGCAAATGCAGAAAACGGAGACACCCTCCGGTAACAGAACTCTGTTTCAGCAGGCGCAAATACTCTGGCAACAAATCTATCCCCCCATCTACTGATCACCCGCTCAATTCTGCTGATATTCACAAGGTCTATGCCGATTCCGTAAATCATTTCTATTCATTTCAAAAGGTCTGCTTGACAGGATACCAGGGTTGAAATGATTTTTGTAATTTCCTGATCACCATTCATCTTAAATCCGTGATCACTGATATCAATCTTTTCTCCTCATTTTCCATGCGCTCTGCTTCCGAGTCCGATTTATCGTGGTCATAGCCTAAAAGGTGTAAGAGCCCATGTATCAGCAGTCGATCGATTGTGTACTCTAAGTCCTCCCCAAACTCCTCCGACTCTCTAAGGGCCGCACCAACTGAAATGACCACATCTCCCAGCATTGGCGATTCAAATTCGGATGTTGGCCCCTCTTTCATTGGAAAAGCCAGCACATTAGTAGGTCCCTTTCTCCCGAGGTAGCGATTGATCAAATCGGCAATCCTTCTGTCGTCTGTGAACAGGATGCTCAATTCTTTTTCAGGACAGGCCAAGTCTTTTAAGACTCTCTCCAGCTTCCGTTTTAT
>JAUUWD010000190.1 GCA_030589225.1 Desulfobacteraceae bacterium
CTGCCATGACGTCCGGAAAGGTGTCATGATGTGACAACTTACGCAAAAGGTGTCGGTATTGGTGGTTTCAATCATAAAACCGGATGCCAGCACCATCATAATTGTTAAAACAATGCCGATACCGGCCCCGAACCACCAGCCTTTTTTTCCAGCCCACCAGGGCTTTTTCTTACCGGATTTCTCCGCCTCTACCGCTGATGACATTTAATCACCCCTTTTTTTGCGGTAATCATAATATACGCGCTTCTGCTCCCTGCAGTTCGCTTTCAAGTACGGGGACGGGGAATGCGCTCGCTCTGTATTTTTAAAAGAAATAAATTATTGGAGAGTAAAGCAAATTCGTAAAATATAGTCAAGTAACAATAATGCTAAAGATGTAACAACGGATTAAGGGATTGATGGATCGAGTATTGCGGTAAAGCATAAGGAACGGCCTAATGAGCCTGGAATTTATATCCTACACCCGCAACCGTGACGATATATTCCGGATTTTCAATATCCACTTCTATCTTTTTTCTGAGCCGCTGCACATGCACATCGACTGTGCGGCTATACTGATACAGTTGAGAATCGCGCCAGATCTGATTCTGGATGAATTCCCGGGAAAGGACCTCATTGGGATATGAAACAAAAAGTTCCAGTAATTCAAATTCAGTCCTGGTCAGTTTAACCTCTTTTCTCTGGAAAGAGACCTTTCTGGATTTAAAATCTATGCCAAGGTCCTTCATTTCATAAAGATTCTTCACCAGACTTCTCTCAACCCTTTTGAAAAGGGCCTTGATTCTGGCCGAAAGCTCAAGGAAGTTGAAAGGCTTGATCATATAATCGTCTGCCCCACATTCCAATCCCAGGACTCTGTCTGAGACACTGTCTCTGGCTGTCAGCATGATGATAGGAAAATCGAATTCTCTCCTCATGATCTGACAGGCCTTGATCCCGTCAATATCCGGCAGGTTCAAATCAAGCACGACCAAATCGGGCCGGCATCTCTTTGCCATATCAAGGCCGGATCGTCCGTCAAAGGCCGACAAAACATCATAACCATCCAACTCTAAATTGCCCTTAATAGTCTGCACAATATCCTTATCGTCATCGACGATTAGGATGGTTGAATTGGGTTTTTTGGACATGTTAGTCATTTTCTGGGCTCGATTTTCTCTAGGGTGTAGGTCCCACTGGCCTGAAATGAGCCAATAAGAGAAATAATAAGATTCACAAATTGACACCCTTCGATCCTTTTCGCAAGGATTTTCTATGAAAATTTACAAAATCGTTACATCTTTAACCCCATGCTAACATTGTCCCTTGGTACCCTATTTTGCCCGGAAACAGCTCTTCCAGGCCCCTTCGGAAGAGTTCTTTGCCCCTTGAAGGAAAAAAAGACAAAATGTGTCCGTGGGATGGTAGTTTGTGATTTGACTCAGTCCGTAACATAGGGTATTGAATAAACCTTTCAGCAGATCCGTTCGATAGGGAATGGACCGAGATTTTTTTGTTGCCCAAAATCTCTCCAAAAGGCCAAAAAATGAGAAAGTACAATCTTTCGCTCCAATGGAAATTCCTTTTGAGCATCACGCTGATTATCTTCCCGACCATTGGGATAATTTTCATATGGGAAGGCATGCAGCATGAAAAGCGTGCAATGGTTCAAATAATGAATCAGGCAAGGGTCCTGTCCAGGCAAATAGTCTTGACCCGGAAATGGATCTCTGACTGTGGCGGTGTAATGGTAGACGTTAAAAGCGAAGGAGCAAAAGATACCTCCTGCTTCTTAGACGACACGCTGGAAACATCCAGGGGATTGTATCAGCGATTCACTCCTTCTATGGTCACAAAAAAATTGTCCCAGTATTCAGGTCGTCAAGACCTTTATCAATTTCGCCTCGCAAGCCTGAACCCTCTTAATCCGGAAAACAGACCGGACGATTTTGAAAGAGTAGCCTTGATTGAGTTCAGTAATGAAGGGTCAACCGAAGCGTTCAAGTTCGACCACCGGGACGAAAAACAGCATTTTCGATATATGGTGCCGCTTTATCTGGAAAAGGGGTGCCTTAAATGCCACCAGGCCCGGGAGGTATCCAAGAGCGGTATCAGGGGAGGGTTAAGCGTGATCTTGCCCATAGGTAAGATGAGGGCCTCCATTCAAAAGGATCATATAAAATTAGCCGTTTCAGGGATCTGCCTTATCTCTCTTATGATCTTTACCCTGTTTGTCCTCCTTCGCAGGCTGGTGATAAGACCCTTGAGACAATTTGAGGAGATGGCGGGCAATATAGGCAAGGGGAACCTGGACGCCCGGGTAGATGTCTCTACCGGAGACGAGATTGAGAGATTGGGCCGGACCTTCAACTCCATGGCCAAGAGGCTTGCCCGGGGCCGCGACGTGCTGGAAGAAAGGATCAAACAGGCCACTCTTGAGCTTTCTGAGGCCAATAGGGAGCTGCAAACCTTAGACAAGCTGAAATCCGACTTCTTAGCTAATATGTCTCACGAACTCCGCTCACCGTTAACGGTTATCCGGGGTGGAGTGGATTACCTCAACCGAACCATCAAAGGAACAGAAAATCGAAATTATCTGGCCATAATTGACAAGAACCTCGCCCGCCTCATCCATCTTGTCTCCGACCTTTTTGATTTTACCAGGATCGAGGCAAAAAAAGCTGACTGGTCTTTTGAGCGGGAAGATGTGTCAGGCTTGATCCAGGAGGTCATAGAGATATTGAGCCCATTGGCCATGGATAGACGCATATCAATAAGTTGTGAATGTTCAGGTGATATCTATGCCGAGATAGACTTAGAACGTATCGAACAGGTCATGTTAAATCTGGTCGAAAACGCCATTAAGTTTTCCGATGAAGGGACTGAGATACGAATAGAGATTACCGAAGATGAAGACAATATTTTAGTGTCGTTCAGCGACCAGGGAATCGGCATTTCTCAGGAAAACCTGGAGGCCATTTTTGAAAAATTCCACACCCTTCCATCATCAGGAAGCAAAGACAAGCGGGAGGGTACCGGCCTTGGCCTTGCTATCTGTAAGGGAATCATAGAAGCCCATGGCGGTAGAATTTGGGTGGAAAGTGTGAAAGACGAGGGGAGTGTCTTTTTCTTCAGTGTACCCAAAAAGCGGTCATAACAGGTTTCTGGATATCGGATGCCGGATACTTGATTAACGTCACATTACGCGAACGCTGTTGGTTGTATCCGCGGAATGACGGAACATCGGTTCTAAAATAACACAAGAGCGTCTTACCTAAATCCGCAATCCAAAATCCAAAACACTATAATAGCTCATATTTTACTCGAAGTCTTTCAGATAACTATTTGATCATTTTGAAGGCCTCTTCAACAGTCTTTTCCCCATCAGGGTTGACAAGGCAGCATGTGGGAGGAGAGAGCATGCTCCTGGAGAGCAGGAACTCAAGATCAATGCCATTTTTTCCCAGAACCCCAGTGCGGTAGGCAGGCATTATTCTCTCCTCGCAATGACCGGTGAATGGACTTATTACGAAGCCATCAAGTTTATATTTAAGCAGTTAAATGGGCGGCGCAATGGTCACCAATACACGCATGTCACTTTTGGCTCGCACGCCATGGGGTTCGCTGATATCTGAAATCAGGACATCACCTGGTTGAGCAGACAAGGTAGTCTCATCTTTACCCAAAAACTCTCCCCTACCCTCAAGAATAGCGATACTGACCTGGCCTTCTATCTCATGGGAATGAACGGGAAGCTCCTGACCCTCCTTAAAATTGAAATTCAGTATTTTAAAATAAGGGGAATCATGTACCAATAATTTCTTAAATGCCTTGTCGCTAAAACCGCTTTCGTCGTATATGTTAATTTTTTTCATAAACATAGCTCCTTTTTTTAGTAAGTCAATAATTGATATACCCGTAAAAAATCCTTCTTGCGGGCAATTGCGAGTTTGGGAATTTAGGAATTGTGAATTATTGTAACCATGTTCCGATTCTTCTTGCAGCGGTAAAACTGCCCCAGGCCAATGCACCCAGGAGCTTCTTATCTTCATTAATATGAGTAACGAAAGCATGGACAATACTATCGTCTACCTGGTACGGCGCAAGTGCGGTCAGCAAAACGAGACGCCCAATATCCTTTGATTTCTCGTCAAACCCGTTCATTGCCTCCTCAACCCAATCCCGACCGAGTCCCGGATCCTTGCCATCCCATGCCTGCACATGTTTCACGACGCATTCTTGTATATTTTCTGGAATAAAATCTTTGCCAGCTCTATCAATCACCGCAGCAAAACGTGCAAAGGCGCCCGCTACGTTCGGTGATGTCTTTGCCCATTCTAAATCGGCAGGCAGTTCGGTTTCGGCTAATAATTCCAATGACGCTCCTAATGGTTTCGAGCGATGAACGGCTCTCGAGAAAAACCAACCTGCCGTTCTTCTAAAAACCCCCTTCAGCCAGGGGTGATTGGATGGTAAAGGCGTTTCACTCAAGAGCACATTTGCCATCCGATTCACATAGTGAAAGAACACTGCCGTCCCAATAATCTCCGGTGCATCTTTCGGAGAAAAAGGGGGCGAAAGAAGAACCTCTGCTCCGGGCGAACGGATTGCTGCGGCCCATTCAACGATTGAGCGCACGGCCGGGTCCCGAATCTGATCATCGCGCTGATGAATAATGGCGTCAGCAGAGTTGCGCGCTGAAGTCGCATTGCGCATGATTGTATGGGCATCAACGCAGTATGGGCACTGGTTAATTCTGGATAC
>JAUUWD010000320.1 GCA_030589225.1 Desulfobacteraceae bacterium
AAGGAAATAATCGAGACCATCCTGTTTTGCCTCCCAAACGCTTACAAAGGAACCGTTTACCGCATAGGTAAGCCCCCTGAAATGATTGCAACGCGGATCACTTCCGGGATCATTGATGAAGAGAGAAAAATAATCTCCTGGGGCCTCCCTGAAAGATCTGAATACAACCCGCCCGGAAAAAATTTTGTTGATTATAGAGATCAACCCGGCCGCCCTTCAGAAGCGATGGCATGGTGTGTGGAGAAACAGAAGAGCTGGACCGCAGAGGACCCGGAAAATGACAGCCGAAGCGTCAGACTTCAAGTGGAAGGCGTATTGGAAGCCTTTCATCACATGGAGCCTGTATTAGTCCGTAAAGATGATCTGTATGTCGGGAACGGGTCGAACCCTGAGTATCCAAGAAATAGTAAGGGAGAAATTATCTGGAAAGACTGTGACTATGTAGTGGTAGGCGTTATCAAAATCCATTTCCAACCAAATACCATAAAAAAAGGAAGCCCGGAGACCAGAGTTATAAAGAGACTGTCCCGGTCCCTTGGTACAGAGCTCCTGTCCTACCAGTTACGACAACGTTCCCTTGACGCTATGAGTCAGCTTGCAAAAGACAAGCTGCAGTCCTGCAATATACTTGCGGATTCGCTACGTAATGCAATTACTAAGTCGGGTTTGGTCTTTTCTCTCATTAAACTGGAACTGGGATTCCTGAGGGAGCAATGGGAGCAAGTATTGCTGCGGCAGTCGGATCAAAAGGAAATGAAACGAGAGGCGGTTTTAGCACTAAACAGTGTCCTGAAGAACATGACTCAGCAGACAGATGAATTGGCAGTTAGTCTTGTTGGCATTCAAAATAAATTTCTATATCTTTCATTTCCCCCGGAGCAGGGGAAAAATTGGGTTTGCATGCAGATCGAAGATAAATGGGACGAACTGCTTCACAGAAAACCGGTAGGTGAAGAGCAAACAAAAGAGATCCGCCGGGGGATTGATCAACTGAAGCGGTCTCTTTACCTTGGGAGGGACCCGGAAATTCTTGCTACCTACAGCAAGTTGTCCGAATCCCTGAAAAAGGAGTGGGTGGACCTTATTTATAGTGACACAGATCAGGTGGAATTCCATTTTCTCGACAGATTGATCCGGTTTCTGGGGGATTCGTCTCTAAATCTACCATATCAGGAGAAGTCGAGAAAGGGCCTTATCCGTCTCAAAGCCCTTGCAGAAACCATGGGTCAGTTGGAACAGAGCACCAATATGGTCTTAACGCAAGTGCTCAACGGCAATGGCAACGGGATGATCCCTAACCGGGATAAACCGGAATTAAGGAATTGAAAACGATCTCCTTGTTCTAACCTCAACCCTAAGTTGCTGAATTCATAAATATTTTGGTCAACAAAGCTCTTCCGGAGAAAAAATTGTGATCATTTTGCGCGCAATTCCATTTGTAAGGGACTAAAATGTTGCAGAAAAAGGCAATGTAATCCTGCAAATTCTGAGACCTTGTTTGCGCCTGTAGCTCAGCTGGATAGAGCAGCGGACTTCTAATCCGCAGGCCGGGTGTTCGAATCACCCCAGGCGCACCAGTAGTATCAAGGGGTTAGCTAGAAAAGCTACCCTTTTTTTTGCCTAACCGTGATGTTTTATACTTCTTTAACTGGAAAAGTTTTTTGTCCTGGGTGGCCACTATGTGGTAAAATTTGTCTTGAGGGATATAGATGTAAGGCACATCCTCTGGTCGACGATAGAGGAAGTGAGAAAGGATCATCCGGTTGACGGCCTGGTGACCAATGATCATGATGTTGTCGGAATTGCTGCTTAAGTAAAGCGCTTTTTTAATCCCCATGTCTATTCTGCTTTTCATTGAAATGTAGCCTTCGCCTTCGGGGTAGATGTAGTTGTGCTTGTCTCGTTTTCTGGCTGAATAGATATCAGGCATCTGTTCCCGGATCTCTTTATAGCTCATGCATTCACAGATGCCGCTATCGATTTCGTCGAACTCCCCAAATTGAATAACAGTGCAGTTTTCCTGTAGTGCCTTTATGGGTTCTGCTGTCTGTATCGTTCTTTTCTTCTCACTGGTGAAAATAACCGGGATTTTTTTATTCTTGAAATACTCTGCCAGGGCCCTGGCTTGAGCCTTACCACCTTCGGTCAAACTAGAGTCCCCACCGATTCGATTTTCCAGGTTGAAATATGTCTCTCCGTGCCTGATCAGGAATAGGCTTTTGACGCTGTCTGTCATAAGAAAGTCCCTGATTCGGTCGTAATAAGGGATATCATCAACGAGTTCCTCTTGCATGATGTGGTTATTAAGAGAATCCAGTTTGATAAAATTCCGGCCCTCCCTGATGGGGGTGTAAATGGTGTGATAATAAGCTATCCGCTTCCTGAAACTTTGAATCGCTGCTTCCTTTTTAAAATGATTGAATTCAGCGTGTGCAATTTTTCGTAAAATACTGGCCGCAAGGATTTCCGGGTCATCATTAATACATTCGATAAAAAGAAGCGGGTGTCCCTTGAGTAAGCTGGTGATCATATTTCTTCTTTTGATGCTCACGTTAGTGGCATCGAGGATGGCGACCTGGCCGCGCCTGGCAAGGTAATTCTTGGCCTGCTCAAGATTCATGAGGGCAATCCGCTCCCTGAGAGCCGCTCCTTCCGTGTTCCTCGGGTCATAGAACTCTGCAAAAGATGTATTTTTCAGATCCAAACGTCTTCTCAAGGCCCCATTGTTGAAGATCCGGGTCTTGATGGAATCTTTGGTAAGGTTTTCTTTAAGTCTGTTGGCTATGGTTGATTTTCCCCTGGCGGGTAATCCAACCATAACCAGATAGAGTCTTTTGTTTTCCATGATAGTGATCTTAAGGAGTATTCCAAGAAATTCAAGGTGAAAAAACAGCAAAGCCCGGCTTCTGACTGCGAAATTCGTACAATCTCAATAAGTCCGGACACTCCGAATGCTTCCCCCTTTTGCAAAGGGGGATTGAGGCCCGCCCTCCAGCCAAGCGGAGCGAGGCGGACGGGGGGATTTTCCTAAT
>JAUUWD010000133.1 GCA_030589225.1 Desulfobacteraceae bacterium
TGAAAACAAGGCAGACCGGGCCGTGGGGATCAGCTGATGTTTGTTTCAAAGCGTTAAACTGTTACGATTTTTATTGTTTTTTCGTATTTTTTGTTCTAAAAGGGCGTAGCATAATCGCTAAATAGACAAATATCGCATTAACAATATGGAATTTTTAGAAAAACCATCCAAAGGTTTAGCAAAGATACTATATTGGGTAGCCGGCACCGCTATCATCTCCATGATGCTCCTCACATGCGCTGATGTCATCCTTCGTTTAGGCGTAACCGCCTATCACCAATATCATTGGTGGTTTCTTTCCCCCTTCAGCCCGATTCCAGGAACATATGAACTGGTTTGTTTTATGGGTGCGGTCGCAGTCTCCTTTGCCATGGCCCATACCTCAGTGGAAAGGGGTCATGTAGCTGTAAGTATTATTGTTAACCTCCTTCCAAAAAAAATCCAGGCCATTATTGAAACTATAACTACTATATTCGGACTTATCCTTTTTATTTTACTTTCCTGGCAATCTGTTCTTTATGCCAATGACCTCAAGGCAAGGGGGGAGGTATCCCTGACACTCGAATTACCTTTTTACCCATTTGTGTATGGTATCAGTTTCGCTGCGGCTGCGGTTTGTCTTGTCCTGCTGGTGGACCTTTCCAAAAGCCTGCCCGAGGTGTTTCGCAAATGAGCTTAACGGCAATAGGCATAATCGGGAGTGTCATCCTGGTCATTCTTTTGTTTTCCAATATGCCGGTCGGCTTTGTAATGGGCTTCCTGGGTTTTCTTGGCTTCAGCTATGTGGTCAGTCTTGGCCCAGGCCTTTGCCTTCTGGCAAGGGATGTTTTCGAAGTCTTTTCATCTTACGGTTTAACCGTTATCCCTCTTTTTGTCTTTATGGGCCAGATTGCCTTTCATGCCGGCATCAGCCGAAGGCTTTATGAATCTGCCTATGTACTGGTAGGAAGCCGCAAGGGAGGTCTCGCCATGGCCACTGTAGCTGCCTGTGCCGGTTTTTCAGCCATTTCAGGTTCTACAAATGCCACGGCCGCTACCATGGGCACTGTGACCATCCCTGAAATGAAACGATACAATTACGACATGAGCCTGGCTACCGGCACGGTTGCTGCTGCCGGGAGTCTCGGTATTTTAATCCCGCCGAGCGTTATTTTTATAGTCTATGGGATTCTGACCGAACAGTCCATTGGCAAGCTTTTTGCCGCTGGAATTTTTCCCGGTATACTTCTTTCCATCCTGTTTTTACTGACCATCTATTTACGTGTCCTAAAAAACCCTTCCCTGGCCCCGCCCGGACCCAAGACTACTTTCAGGGAGAAGATCAAGTCATTTGTGGGAGTCTTAGAGACCTTGATCCTGTTTGCAATGGTAATGGGCGGCATCTTTTTCGGCATCTTTACACCTACCGAGGCCGCTGCAGCGGGTGCCTTCCTGACCATATTAATGGCTATTATCAGGAGGCAACTGACCTGGCAGGGTTTTATCCAATCCTTAGCCGATACCACCCGAATCAGTTGCATGGTTATGGTGATTGTGACCGGTGCCGTAATCTTTGGTCATTTTATGGCCGTTACCAGGTTGCCGTATGACCTGGCAAATTGGGTTAGCACTCTTCCACTTCCAAGCTGGGCCATTATGAGCGTGGTTATTCTCGTTTATCTTTTCGGGGGCTGCTTCATGGATGCCCTGGCCATGATTATGCTGACCATTCCTATCTTCTTCCCGGTATCCCAGGCCCTCGGATATGATCCGATCTGGTTTGGCGTGGTTATTGTCTTGATTACGGAAATGGGTGTAATCACGCCGCCGGTAGGTGTCAATGTCTACGTAGTTTATGGTGTTGCCAAAGATGTACCCCTGGAGACCATTTTCAAAGGGGTCTTCCCTATGCTTCTGGCCCTGCTTATCTGCAACCTTATCATCCTCATTTTCCCCCAGATCGCCCTGTTCCTGCCCGGCCTCATGCGCTGAGATGTTTGCTGGTACTCACATTAATCTCTGCTTCCAAATCCCCCCTACCCCCCCTTTAAAAAAGGGGGGGATTTGATGCTCCCGCTCCAATAATTAGGAGTACGTAGAATTGTAGGTTGGTAGGAGAGAAACAAATACTCAGCTTTTTCCAAAACGTAAAATCCTTATGCTTCCCCCCGGCACTCAGTTCAACCCGGAGATTGTTCGCAACCTCGGGTGTCAAATCTGAGTGCCGGGGGATTGAGTCCACCGGCTCATAGAGCCTATGGCTCGGTGAGGGGATTTCCTGCTGGAGAGTTTCGTAAGCGACGAAACCTACCACGAGAATTGCCAGACCATGCCCGCGATGTCTGGAAAGGAGGAATAATTCTGGAAAATAACAAAAACATGCCGCTGATCGGGGTTGTTACACCGCGAAAATGTCCCACGTGCGGCCATCACGAAATGGGCTTAACAACTGAAGACGGCGCCTTTCATGCCTTTAAGCCCGGCGCCCTGATACAGATCCTCGATGACAATCCTATTCAAGTACCTGGCGAAGAAAATCATGAGGAGACCCCGGGCGATTCATTTCAGGCCGGTGAAACAGAGGTGCAATACAGGCCCTGGGTCCCGGATCCTCTAAAGGGTGACAGAGCCCTGCGTCTAAAATACGGCGTGATGGTCAAGGAAGACCTTGATCCGGGTCAAATGAACGGAAAGATTTTTGAGGCCGCATACATAGAAAAGCTGCGCCGTCTGATCGAAAGGGAGACATTCACACCCATTGCCGTGATACTGGACCGATTTTTTGTCTCTCCGCATCTGGCATCGGGCAACCCCAGGCAAATAGCCTTAAACATGTGGGTAGAGTTGGAGGAGGTCAGACGGCCCGTTGAACTGGTGAAAGCATGGCTGGAAAGCCCCAATGAGGAGCGTCTCATGGATTTGATCAGGCCCGGATCAAGCAACGATTTGGGTGGGAGTCCCGCCGGCCGGGCGGAATTGAAGGACGAGCTTAAGCGGCTTTCTTTGGAGGAATTCCTGGATTTACTGTAAATCACGGGAATAAATTCTTGTGCAGCCGCTCCAGGTGGCTTTTAGGTTATTCCCGGGCACTACAGGCACAAGGCCGAAGTTGCGGCCTCTCTCAACCGCGCCCCTGCCTTGGGCCTGCAAATTCCAAGAAGAAAACCCCTAACTCTCGATGTACTTCTTTACCTCTTCAGTCAAGGCCGGGACCACGTCGAAGAGATCGCCAACTACACCGTAGTCAGCCTTCTGAAATATGGGGGCATCCGCATCCTTGTTGATCGCAACAATCACCTTTGACGTGCTCATGCCCGCCAGATGCTGAATTGCCCCTGAAATACCGCAGGCAATATAGAGACCCGGGGAAACCACCTTCCCGGTCTGGCCCACCTGGTCCGAATGAGGTCTCCATCCTGCATCCACTGCCGAACGCGAAGCACCCACGGTGGCCCCGATAAGATCAGCCAGGTCTTCCAGGATCTTGTAGTTTTCCGGCCCTTTCATGCCTCGTCCGCCGGATACAATCTTGTCTGCTTCAGTCAGGTCAACCTTGCCGCTCTCATCTTTGAGTACATCGACGACCTTGGTTTTAAGGGCACCGTCATCAAGACTGAAGGCGGCGTCCAAGACTTCTGCCGACCTGGACGTATCTGGCTCATTTATGTCCATCACTTTTGGCCTGGCAGTGGCCATTTGCGGCCAACTGTTCTCAAAGGTCACCCTGGCATAGGCCTTGCCTGCATAAATAGGCCTGGTCGCCACAAGATTTCCATCTTCCACCGCAAAGGCTGTGCAGTCCTGGGCCATGCCCACACCCAATTTACCCGATAACCTTGCAGACAAGTCCTTTCCCTCAGCAGATGCCCCCAGCAATAATATGGCCGGATCATCGGCCTTGACCAACTCGGAAATGACTGAAGCATAGGCATCAGTCGTATAGGCCTCCAGCCTTGGATCGTCTGCTACTAAAACCTTATCAGCACCATAATTGCCCAACTCGGCTGCCTTTTCCTTGATATTGGAGCCAAGCAAGAGGACCGTTAAGTCCTGGCCTAATGCATCAGCAAGACGTCTTCCTTCACTGATTATTTCATATGTAATCTTTCGGATCTCTCCACCTCTTTGCTCTGCAATTGTCCAAACTCCCTGTGCCATTTTTTATCTCCTTAAGATTAAACGTTTTACAATTTCTACATCATTGAAATTTTGGATTCTGCAATCCACATGATCTCTTTTCTCTGTACCCATCAATCCAGTATTCCAATCAGATTACCTTAGCTTCATCATGGAGCAGTTTGGCCAATCCAGCCGCCTTTTCCTGGGGTGTCTCCCCTTCAACAATCTTCCCTGCTTCTCTCGCCGGAGGTGGCTTTATCTCTAGGACCTTCACTTTTCTTGCGCCTTCCCCAAATTCCGCCGCATCCAGCCCAAGATCAGAAAGAGTCTTTTCATCAAACGGTTTCTTTTTGGCCTTCATAATTCCGGGAAGAGAGGCGTATCTCGGTTCATTCAATCCTTTTTGGGTAGTAATAAGAGCAGGTAAGGGCGATTCAATAACGAGTGTGCTTCCCTCTATGGGCCTGTTTACCTTTACGGACTTGCCATCCTCAGCCACTTCTACTTTATCAATCACTGAAAGCTGTGGGATATCCAGAAGCTCCGCAATGTTCGCCCCCACAACGCCCATATCATCATCCACGCCCCTCTGGCCGGAAAAAATCAGGTCATAGTCAAGCTCCTTTATGGCCGCGGCAAGGGCCTTTGCCACAGCAAGGGAATCGCTTCCCTCTAAAGCTTCGTCACTGATAAGCATGCCCTTATCAGCCCCCATGGCCAGAGCAGTGCGAATGGATTCTGTCACTCTTTTAGGACCAAGGCCCACTATAGTGACCTCGCCTCCAAATTTCTCCTTAATGCGCAAGGCCTCTTCCACACCATGTTCATCATAAGGATTCATCACCCATTTGATGTCATCGGTTACAATGGATTTCCCGTCCGACCCGACTTTGATCTGGGTCTCCGTATCCGGCACCTGTTTTAAGCAAACAATAATATTCACTTTTTCCTCCTTTCACCCATATGTTTTTGTTTACATGTTAAAAAATGCAGCATTCTCCAATTCATGATTTTCATAACATGCTTAAATAATTCGTAATCCCTGAATTCCTAAACCCATGTAAAAAGGACTTTTTACATGGGCATCAACCTTGAATCCCATTTAAAAAATATTCACTAATCTGCTTCGCAGCAGTTTTAATATCATACTGCTTGCGAGTTGACAATACCCAAAACCTGGACATTTCATCCAAGGCCCCAAAAAACGCCCTTTTGGCCATCCCTGGAATTACGTCCTTTTTGAAGACCCCCTTTTCCTGGCCTTCCCGAACAATTTCTCCAATTAAATCCAGGTACTGGGCAAATTTTTCATTTTTGTATTCCTTCATGAACTTACTGCTCTGCCGGATTTCCACCTGGATAATCTCCGCCATATCCGGATTCTGCTCAATCAATTGCAAGTGGATTAATGCAAATTTC
>JAUUWD010000263.1 GCA_030589225.1 Desulfobacteraceae bacterium
TAGGCAAGGTTGCCATTGAAGGGGATTTGATAAAGCCGGCCGATGATCTTTTAAAAGAAGTTCAGATTGGCCAGGAAAAGACGTTTAATCGAGAAACGGTCCGTAAGGATGTCCAGGCACTGAGGAGTATTTATGCTGACGAAGGTTATGCCCATGCAGAGGTCACTCCGATAACCAGGGAGGACAGTGAGACTCATTTGATGGACATTACCTACACTATTTCAAAGAGGCAGAAGGTCCGGTTTGAGAGGGTCAACATCTCAGGGAACACCGTAACAAGGGATAAGGTTATCCGACGTGAGATAAAGGTCATTGAAGGGGACTATTTCAGTGCCAAGAACCTCAGAAGAAGTACTCGAAACGTCCAGCGCCTTGGTTTTTTCGAAGACGTTCAGATTCAAACCAAAAAAGGGAGTGCAGAAGACCTGATGGTCTTGGATGTCAATGTCAAGGAGAGGTCCACTGGTCAGTTCAGTATTGGCGCAGGATACAGCTCGGAAGATAGTATGTTCGGTATTTTCCAAATAGCCCAGAACAATCTTTTCGGACGCGGTCAGAGGTTGCAGGCTTCAGCCAAAATTGGTGGAATATCAAGAAAGTTCGATATCAGCTTTGTTGAACCCTGGCTTTTTGATAAGCCCATATCTGGCGGGATTGACGTTTATAGCAGGGAGCGTGAGTATGATGAATATACCAGAGACGCCCTGGGCGGGGCCCTCCTGTTCGGATTTCCACTACCTATCGATGAATTTACCAGAGGAACGGTAAAATACGGCTATGATGATACTGACATCTCTGAAGTTCCAGAGGATGCCTCGTTGGAGGTTAAGGAGATGGAGGGCCAAAATGTAACCAGCAGTATGACCTTTGCAATAACGCGGGATAGCAGGGACAGGCTCTGGGATACCAGTAGAGGATCTTATAACAGGCTGCGTTTTGAGTATGCGGGCGGGTTTCTCGGTGGAGATATTGGCTTTAACAAATATATAGCCAAAACTGGTTGGTATTTTCCCCTTTTCTGGGATACCGTTTTTTTGGTCAGAGGTACATGGGGCCTCGTTGTGGAAAGACCCGGCGAAGAACTGCCCGTCTATCAGAAATTCCGCGTCGGCGGGATCCAAACGGTTCGTGGGTTTGAATATGAATCCATTTCTCCAAGAGATCCTGAGACCGGTGACAGGATCGGGGGTGAAAAGATGATGTACTATAACGTGGAATTTAGATTCCCATTAGTCAAAGAATTTGGTGTAGTTGGAACTGTTTTCTTTGATGCGGGGAATGTCTTTACAAAAGATGAAACTTACACCTTCAATGGTATCAGAACATCGGCAGGCGGCGGCATTAGATGGTACTCCCCCGTGGGGCCAATTCGGTTGGAGTATGGTTTTAACCTTGATCCCCTGGGAGACGAACCAAAAGGCCAATGGGAGTTCGGAATGGGAGGATCATTTTAACGAAGAAAAGGAGGTAAATATGAAAAAATTGTTTATTTTGATAGCAGGAGTTGCTTTGATACTTGGTTTTCAGTACCAAGCATTTTGCGCAGGTAGTAATAAATTTGGCGTGGTGGACATAGAAAAGTTCCAGGAACAATCAAAATCATTCCAAAAGATAAAAAAAGGTTTGCAACAGAAATTTGTGGCCCTTCAGAAAAAACTGGATGAAAAAAAGAATGAATTGATCGAAATAGAAAATGAATTGAAAAAGCAGAGCATGATGTTGAGTCTGGATGCGAAAGAAGACAAAGCGAAGGAGTTAGATAAAAAGCGGAGACATTTTAAATACTTAGCCGAAGACTTTACGCAGGAGATGAAACAGGCACAGTTAGAAGCCAGGCAAAGTCTTGCAAAAGAATTGGAAAAGGTGGTTGAAAAGATCGGAAAGAAAGAGGGATATACTATGATCATGGAAAAACGGACCATTGGCCTTGTTTATTTTAATAATGCGCTCGATATTACAGACCAGGTGATCAAGGAATACGATAAGATGAAAAAATAGGGGTGACAAGCCATTGAAACTCTCTCTCAAAAAAATAGCCAACCTGGTTGGCGGGAATGTGATTGGCAACGATAGCTTTATAATCGAAGGCATCAACTCCCTGGATGCAGCAGCTCAGGGAGAGATTTCCTTTTTCGCTGATAGGAAATACAAAGAAAGCCTTAGAAAGACAAAAGCCTCCGCAATAATTGTCTCCGAGGAAAACCTTCTTTTCAGAGGACCACAGGTAGTGGTTTCCAATCCCGCGTTGGCTTACGCCAAAGTGGCAAGCATTTTTGCCCCCCCAGTGCCCAGATATCCGGGAATCAGTGAGCAGGCGGTTTTACACGATAGTACCCGCATTGGAAAGGATGTGTCCATTTACCCGTTGGTTTATGTGGGAGAAGAGGCATTGATAGGGGACGGTGTGATTATGTTCCCCGGCGTTTTCATTGGTGATCGGGTCAAGATCGGAAACGGAACGATTATTTATCCAAATGTAACGATCCTGCAAGATTGTCAAATTGGTAACAATGTCATTATTAATGCTGGAACTGTTATAGGGAGTGATGGATTTGGATTTGTTCGGGATGGGCCGGTGTCTGTCAAGATCCCTCAGATAGGCATGGTTCAGATTGATGACGATGTGGAAATAGGTGCTAATAGCTGTATTGACCGGGCTGCCTCGGGCAAGACATGGATAAAGAGAGGCGTAAAAACAGACAATTTTGTTCATGTGGCCCACAATGTGATAATCGGAGAGGATACGATAGTAGTGGCCCAGGTAGCTATCTCAGGCTCTGTGCATATCGGCAGGCAGGTGATTATTGGTGGACAGGTTGCTATTTCCGATCATGTGGAGATTGGAGACAGGGTGATGATCGGATCACAGTCAGGTGTCCCAAAGTCCATTCCATCCGGCGAATTGGTGTCGGGCACTCCGGCCATGCCACATCGCCTTTGGCTCAAAACATCCGGCATAATCAGGCGACTCCCCCAGTTCAATGAACACCTGCGGCATCTCGAAAAACGGGTGGCAGAACTGGAAAAAAATCTGTGAGGAGGAATTTTTTTGGCTATGAAACTACCTTTATATTACGAAGACATCATAAAAATACTTCCCCATCGGTACCCTTTTTTAATGGTTGACCGGATCATAGAGATGGAACCGGAGAAGAGGGTGGTGGGCATCAAGAATGTAACGGCCAACGAACCTTTTTTCAGGGGTCATTTCCCTATTAATCCGGTGATGCCGGGAGTCCTTATCATTGAGGCGATGGCCCAGGTGGGTGGTGTATTGGCATGTTTATCAGTTCATGGCCCCATGGATAAAGAGAAGCAGACCCCGGTGTTTTTTATGTCCATGGACAAGGTAAAATTCCGTAAGCCCGTTGTGCCCGGAGACCAGCTTAGATTAGAAGCAGACGCCCTCAGAACTGGCAGTAGCATCTGGAAAATGGCCGGCAAGGCCTTTGTAGAAAATACGCTTGTAGCTGAAGCGGAATTTGTAGCTAAAATCGGGTAAAGGAAAAATCTGAGAGATATATTATGGGCATCCACAAATCTGCGGTAGTGAGTTCCAAAGCTGAAATTGGTCCTGACGTTGAGATCGGCCCTTACAGTATCATAGAAGATAATGTGACCATAGGGCGTGATACTGTCATTGGTGCTCATGTGGTAATTGAGGGGTATACCCAAATCGGAGAGCGAAACAAAATATCTCCCTTTGCATCCATAGGAGGCCCTCCCCAGGATATAGGCTACCGGGGAGAAGACACCCGTGTGATAATAGGAAATGATAATGTAATCAGGGAGTATGT
>JAUUWD010000182.1 GCA_030589225.1 Desulfobacteraceae bacterium
TGTAGATTTTTTTCGCAAATGACTCCATTTCCTCAAAAAGCCTGTTTTGCTCATCAAAGGAATACTGCAAAGTTGAGAACCGCTCGGGTTCCAATCCCAGAATATGTATAAGCCCCTGAACGGGCCCCGCCATTTTGTCAATTTGCCCGGGTCCCGGACCATACCGGCATTCTTTATCCTTACATCCCATAATCAGCACCCCCTCCGCGCCCCTCTCAAAGGCAAAAAGCACCATCGCAGGGTCTATACGTCCCGTACACATCACCTTGACTGGATAAATAGGGTAGGGAAACGAGTGCCCGGACTTGCATAGATCCATGTAACACCGGTAGGGTGCCCAGTTACAAAAAAAAGCCAAAATGGGTCCTTTGCTATCCAAGGAATGCATTTATCACCTTTTCAAAGTACCCCTGTTCATACTCAGGGATGCTGATGGCTCCTGTAGGGCATTCTGCGATACAACTTCCACACCCTGTGCAAAGACCTGGCTCGATCCAGCAGGAAGCCACCCCTCTGGTTGTCTCCTCAAGCCGTGCAGCACCTTCCGGACATATATCAGCGCATCTGCCACAACCACGGCAGAACTCGGAGTCCACGTGGGCCACAAGATATCCGGATGGCTCAGCCCTTCCAAAGGCACCTTCCAGTGCTTCACTCGCTGCCGATTTTCCCAGGTCCTTATCTGGAATATTGCGCGCCTGGGGCCAAGACGCCATGTAGACGCCCGGGATGCCGGTCTCGAGGGTACCAAAGGCCCTGCTACTGCGTGCATGTAAGTCCCTTTCAAAAGCATCCCGCCTGTAAGGAATATTTTTAAATTCATTACGCCCAAGCATGATAATACCCGCTTGAATCTTTTGATATCCGGGGTTCTTATCAAAAACATTACTGTCTAAATCACGCAGCCGTTTGCCCTTTTCCCGGGTCAATAAAGCATCACCCTTTTCAACGATCAGGGTGAAGTTTCCCCGCTGACCATCGAGTCGAATTGGTCTCACCGGCCAGACCAGATCGATCCCGAATTCTCGTAATTCCTCTTCAATTTCTTTGTCCACATCCTGATTCTCGACCACAACTACTGACGGGAATTGCTCTTTAAGACCTTTTGCTGCTGCAATACCAGTCTCCCCTGCCCCCAGGATAAGGGCCTGGGTATAAGGTTCTTCGCTGCTCACTGACAGGGTTTTGTGTTCCTTCAATTGCCAGAGCCCCGATTGAATGACCCTCCTAACATGTTCGATTTCCACTTTTCCGTCGTCTTTAAAAGGAATCAAACAGGTCTCCTTGATATTGACAAAAGCGATGTCTTTTGGGTCATATCCTCCCTGCCTGAATAGCCTGTTTTTCAACCTGATACGCTGGTCAGTGCAGGATTCGCAAGCAAAATCCAGATTACAGCAAACGCATGAAGCGATGAGGGCTCCGTTCAATCCCTTTTCGTGGATAACTTCTTCTATCCTGAGGCCTTTCTCCGGGTGGCATGCAGAAATCAAAACCTCTGCATGAGCAACACCCCGAAAACTCTTCAAAGGAGCTATCATCTCGTCCAGCAAGCCATTCTCATTCAATGTTTCATTGCAAGAGCAAAGGAAAATGCCGATCCTTAGATCTCCATCACCAAGGTCCCTTCTAAAGATGGGTTGTACTTTAGCAGGAGAAGTATTACTTAAAGCCTTCATCGCGGCAGTACGTCCCGCTATAATTGCCTTTGTCCAGGAACCTGTTTTCCCATAACTCTCAATCCGGATCACCCGGGAAGGATCAACTTCAGGAAAGGTCTGAGTGTGGTCGGACACAATAATCCGGTCAAAATTGAAAGACCAACGTGTTGAGATTCTGTCATGCCTGATGGCTCCCAGATCACACGATATTTCGCATAGGAGGCACTCGCTGCATACCCCACATTGAATGCACCTGGAAGCCTCTTTCATTGCTTCTTTACCTGAAAAAGGGCCGATAACCTCATCGTTGTCCTTTACCCGCGCAGAAATCTCTCTATGAGGGACAGGGCTTCGCCTCTGCTTTGGTATCCCTTTTGGGACAGGATCATATTCTTTACGGGACACAACGGCCCCTTCATCCGGGGCATTTCTACCTGCAGGCTTCAGGGCATAAATAATACTCTGGGCCGCCCTTCGACCGGAAGCCATGGCCTCGACCACTGTCGATGGTCCGGAAGTCGCATCCCCTGATGCATAAATACCGGCAATGTTGGTTTCTCCGTTTGTCGCGACCTCTATGGTCCCCCGTCGTTTGAGTTTTATATCCCCTGGCATGCCATAAGAAAAATCAGGCTCCTGACCAATGCTGATAATGGCAGTGTCCGCATTCATGTGAAACTCGGATTCATCGATCGGAACCGGTTTTGGCCTGCCGGAAGCATCCATGCCCTCCAATTTCATCTTGATACACTTGATTCGGGCCAATCTATTGCCTTTCCCCTCAAATTCCACAGGCACGGTAAGACACCTTAGCTTCACTCCTTCTTCCAGGGCCTGCTCCACCTCATGGGGATCTGCCGGCATCTCTTTTCTACTACGTCGATAAACTATGGTGACAGAAGCAGCACCTGACCGGATACTTGCCCGAGCTGCTTCAACCGCTGCATTACCCCCACCGATAACCGCAACCCTCCCCATCGATTCAGGGGTTTTCCCTCTCCACAATCCTTTCAGAAAGGACACACAACCATAGATCTTCTCAAGATCTTCCCCTTTGATGTTCATACGGAGATCTCTTGAAGCACCCGTAGCCAAAAGAATGGCACGAAAACCTTCGGCTTTCAGTCTTTCGATATCCTCCCAGGCCCTAACAGGGGAATTAAGCCTCAAGTCAACCCCCAGGGCAAGTATCTGCCCTATTTCCTCTTCGACGATCTCCCTGGGGAGACGATAAGGTGCAATCCCATGCCACAGGAGACCCCCTGGTTTGTCTTCAGCCTCTATGAGGGTAGTTCGAAATCCGGCCTTGGCCAGATCGTGTGCCGCTGTCAGTCCGGCGGGACCGGATCCGATGATGGCGATTCGCGGCCCTTTGGGGCTTGGGACGTCTGCATTTTTAAGTTTCTTACCCTTCTTTTTAGCTTCATCTGTGGCAAACCGCTTTAAAGCACATATGGCAACAGGATCGTCGGTCTCCTGCCGTCGACACGCGGTTTCGCAGGGATGATGGCATACCCGGCCGCATATCCCGGGGAGAGGATTTTTGTCCAGGATGAGTTCGTATGCCTCATCAAATCTTCCTTGTCCAATCAGGGCCACATAACCCTGCGGATTCATGTCAATGGGACAGGCCAATCTACAGGGGGCCGTCTCCCGCTTATCAATGGCAATAGTAGTGGGGGTTATCAACTCGAATATGGGTTTGCGCCCATTTGAAAGGTCAACGGGACATGAGGAAAGACATTTCTGACAGTCCACGCACAAATCAGGGAGAACCCACCGAGGCCTTTGGGACAGCTCTACCTCGACTCCTTTTCTGTTCTCCTTAATGCTGCCTGCTTCCGTTTCCGTGAACAGCTCTATAAGAGGGTGATAGGAGATCTGAGTGCGGAGATAATGATTCCAGCGTTTGCCCTTGTCGCTCCAACCTCTGGGTGGGCTGGCGATTTCTATGTTCCTGTCGATTAGGGTAACTTTTCTACCCAGGCGGGCCAGGGTCAGGGCTGCCTGCAATCCCTGGGGCGTAGCTCCTACGACAAGGGTGCCTTTATTAGAAGTCATACCGTAATAGTTAACCCATATAAAACATTTTAGACAGGATTACAGGATAAACAAGATTTTTTATGTAAATAAAATAGACTAATAGTAAATCTTCTCAAAAACGTAACATCTCAATAAATATGGGCATTCCGACTGCCTCCCCCTTTTGCAAAGGGGGACTGAGGCCTCCGGCGCGTAGGGCCTACGGCTCGGAGAGGGGATTTCTCTAAAACAGCCCGGACTTATTGATAACTTGCTCAAAAACAGGATATGTACTTTGATTTACATGATTAAAATAATCTCCCGCTGTAAGCGGGATTAATCTTGTCAAAAAAATAAACAACTAAACTTCTACGTCATGCCAGTTTATTTCTCATTTGCTATCATATCCAATCCGTATTGATAGCCTTTTTCCATACCGGACAGGTTCTTCTCTTCGGTTCCCTTTGGCACTGAGGAGGCGACCGCCTTTTTGAGTGCATCGCGAGAGACCAATTGTGTAATGGCGATCACGAAACTCAACATAATGATGTTTGCCATCATCTTTACCCCCATCTCCTCGGCGAAACCCGTGGCTGGTATGGAATAAATTTTTATATCCTTCGGAGTAATCTTCGGATCGATTTTAACAAGGCGCGAGTCCGTAAAAAGATCGCCCCCTTCGATCAACTTCGGGGCATTTATATCGAATCCCTCCTGGGACATACACACCAAAACATGGGGATCCCCCACATAAGGATACTCGATGGTATCCGTGGAGATCACTACCTGTGCAGCACAAGCGCCACCACGGGCCTCAGGGCCGTAAGACTGTATGAGGGTAGCATTTTTGTTCTCGAAAAGGGTTGCAGCTTTGCCAAGGATATTCCCAGACAGGATAATCCCCTGGCCTCCGAATCCCGTAATTATGATCTCCTTGTATTCGCTTTTAGTGGCCATCATCCCTCCTAACAAAAGCGGGCCTAAATCAAACAGGTTTAAAAATTTTATCTGTAACTACTCATGTTCAAAGTTCAATGGTTCACGGTTCAAGGTTAACTGATGAAAACTGCACGGTTTTGAGATATCGAGGGGTGGCACATTGCGCGTAACTGCTGCCGTTCATAGGTTCATCAACTATGTCAAGCAATATGAAAAATGCGAC
>JAUUWD010000276.1 GCA_030589225.1 Desulfobacteraceae bacterium
TCGTCTTGAAAATACATCTATTTGGCCAAGTTACATTCTACTTTGACGTTTCCCTGCGAACCTGGCTCCCCCCTATTGCCTTCTGTAAGGTTTTTGACTATAGTACATAAAAAATTTGGTGTACTTTTATTTGTTTGAGGACATATTTATTATTTTTTTCTGGGAGTAGACTATGACTGTAAGAAAGGGCAGAGTACTCTTGGGGAAGTTGGGAGAGGGGCATAAGGAAGCACAGCTGAACCTGGCCAAGAATCTTGGCGAGGCTGGCTTTGAGGTAATCTACACAGAGCTCCAGGACCCTGAATCCATTGTCAATTCGGCCCTCCAGGAATCAGTAGACCATATAGGAATTACAACATTGCCAGGGGCTGACATTATGGCCTTTGAGAAAATTATTGGGCTGCTTAAAAAACAAGAAGCCGGTCACATATCGGTCACTGCCGGTGGCTTTCTGGGTGATGAGGATATTCCCCGGATCAGGCAAATGGGTGTGATGGCATTTTTTCCAAGGGGTACAAGCTTTGAGGCAATCGTAGAGTGGTCGCTGGAAAACATTAAGGCAAAATAATCTGATGTTATAATCGTTTTTAGTTGACCGAGAGATGATACTTTGATAAATTAACATCCAAAGTTCACAAGTTAAGAGAGAGTCTGTTTAGCAGGATAGCTATTAACAGGACTTTCAACCCTTTATAACACCAAGAGGCCTAAGACGGACAACCTTTTGGGCCAGGCCGGCTTCATGCACCACTTCAACGACCTGGGATACGTCTTTGTAGGCCTCGGGCATCTCCTCTTTAAGGGTTCTTTTACCTCTGGATTGCACAAAAATTCCTTTATCCTCCAACTCGCGGTGTATGGCCCGGCCTTTTGCCATTTTTACTGCCTTGGAACGGCTCAACACCCGGCCTGCACCGTGGCAACTGGAGCCAAAACTTTGAATCATGGCCTCCTTTGCCCCTGAAAGCACGTATGAGTGGGTACCCATATCACCGGGGATAAGGACAGGCTGGCCCACATCGCGATAGATATCGGGTAGGAGGGGGTGCCCCGGCGGTAAGGCACGGGTCGCTCCTTTTCGATGAACACAGAGCATGACGTTGGTTCCATCCACTGTGTGCTGTTCTTTCTTGGCGATATTATGGCACACATCGTAAAGGAGCTTCATGCCCAGCTCCCTTGGGCTGATCGAAAGAGATTCCAGCAAAGTCTCTTTGGCCCAGTGCATTAGGATCTGCCGGTTGGCCCAGGCGTAATTGGCTGCACATGCCATGGCCGCGAGATAACGTCGGCCCTGGCCGGATTTCAGATGGGCACAGGCAAGTTGCCTGTCAGGCAGCTCAAAGGATGCCTTTTGAGTCGGCTTGCTCATCTCTTTCAAAAACTCATCACATACCTGATGGCCAAAGCCCCGGGAACCGGAATGGATAAGAATAGTGATCTGACCTTCAAAAAGGCCGTAGGCCTGGGCTTTTTTCGAATCATAGATCTGATCGACCACCTGGACTTCGACAAAGTGATTCCCTGAGCCGAGGGTTCCCAACTGGTCTTTGCCCCTTTTTATTACTCGATCACTTAGGACTGAAGGATCTGCCCCTTCCATTACTCCGTGATCTTCTGTCCGCTCAAGGTCTTCAGTGGTACCAAACCCTTTTTTCACGGCCCATGCGGCCCCTTGAACGGCTACTTTAGTTTCATCACTTTTGGATAGACGGATAGCACCCGTGGACCCCACACCACTCGGAATATTTTTAAACAAGGCCATGACCAGGTCTTTCATCAGAGGCCGGATTTCTTCAGCCCGAAGCAGGGTCGTCATAAGCCTGCAGCCGCAGTTGATATCATAACCGACCCCTCCAGGTGAAACGATGCCTTCATCGAGATCAAAGGCTGCAACGCCACCAATTGGGAAACCATAACCCCAGTGTATGTCGGGCATGGCCAAGGCATGGCCCACAATACCGGGAAGTGTGGCCACGTTAGCTACCTGGGTAAGGCTCTGGTCCTCCCGGACTGCATTGATGAGTTCGGCATTTGAAAAAATAAGGCCGGGCACACGCATTGAACCGGTTTTTGGAATCAGCCATCGATAATCATCGATTTTTTCAAGTTTGATGTCCATAGACACGCCTCTTAATATCGACGAAAACAAATTCAGGAGAAGCTTAGTATCTTATGAATAAATTTATGTTCAAAACGCACAGAAAATTTTATTTCGATTGTCAATTCTCCCTTTAGGTATGGTATACGGAGCGAAGCGACTCCTTAACTTTAGGCACTTTTCCGGTTTATCCGGGTTAGGGGTCATCGGGATGTTTTCTTATAAATCGAAAATAATCCTGGTCTCCCAGTGGTCATTCTTTTTAACGACTTCGATTTGATGAAATGTAACCGCCTTAATCTCACACAGTATTTCATGCAAATTCGTATCAAAAGACACGGTTTCAAGGGTTGCATCCAGATGGGAATGGGAAACGGAGGTAATTTCAACGCCAGTGACCAGTTCATGCTCCCCTTCGAATAGATAAAGTATTTCACCGAGCCAACGAACCATAAGATCAGCCATGTCGTAACCTTCGACCGAAAGGTTAAAGGTTTTGGTTGTGTCGGCAGGTTTACCTTTGACCATGATATACATCATTGATTTGGCGGCCACCTCGAAAAGGGTTCTAAGATTCCTGCCGCGCACTATGATGCCCAAGTCTGCTGTATGATCGAGAAGTGTGAAATCTGGCTTTTTTGAATCCATATATAATATTATCTTTTATCACCTAAATTGTCAAAATCGCGTTTTATTGAAATGGAGGAAATGATACCATGAATTGTGCGTTTTGTGGGGGAAAAGTGAGCTTAGAGGGTAAAGTAAGCAAGAATGATACATGCTCACATTGTGGTAAGGACCTTCGGTGCTGTAAGCAATGCAAGTTCTACGATCCTCATTCTTACAATAATTGCCGGGAAGTACTGGCGGAACGGATTGTAGACAAAGAGAGGTCCAATTTCTGCGACTACTTTGTCCCGAGAGGATCTCGTGGGGGCAAGACAAACAGGACGCAGGATGCAAAAAGGGCATTGGAGGCCCTTTTTAAGAAGTAATAGGATTTCCAAGGGAGAGGTTGCGGCTAAAAGCCGTTCCCACAGATCTTTCATATGCCTGTGGGAATGGCTTTTAGCCGCGATTTATTGAAGCAACCAACAGTACATGCCCCTGATTGATTACTTATTTACCAAAGGAGTAAAAGAGGTCAAACATGTTAACTATGAGTCGGGAACAAAGGGCCAAGGTGATCCAAACAGCCCTTGGAAAAGACAAGGCTGATGTAGTTCTTGCAGGCGGACAGTTGGTTAATGTGTATTCGGGTGAAATCCTGCCCGACTTGTGGGTTGCTGTTAAGGGGAATCGCGTGGCTTATGTAGGGGTTCCGCATTTAGAACTGGTTGATAATAACACTGCGATTCATGAACTTGAAGGCCGGTTTTTGCTACCGGGTTTTATTGACGGTCATACCCACTTAGACAGCATCTTTCAGGTAAGAGATTACGCAGAATATGCCCTGGCATACGGGAATACGACTGCGGTTTCGGAAGTTGCC
>JAUUWD010000296.1 GCA_030589225.1 Desulfobacteraceae bacterium
GTACATTAGCCACATGTTTTATTAAATTTTCAATGGGGGATGTTATTAATACCATAAAGGTGGCTATGAAAGCATTTTTAGTTAAAATGGAACCACCTGATGAGACGGTTCCAAGGCTGGTTGCTTTAGCAAGAATTGCTAAAAAAGAAGGTCTGATCGCTCTTGAAAATGAAAAAACAGAAGACGAATTCACCGCCAAGGCCGTCAGATATTTGTCTGACGGTATTGATGAAGGCCTCATTGAGGATATGCTTAATAAGGATATCCGTCTGACTGTTCAGCGCCACTCTGTCGGCCAGAGTGTTTTTAAAGGCATGGGTGCATCGGCACCGGCCTTTGGAATGATCGGAACGTTGATCGGCCTTGTGCAGATGCTTGCCTCCATGGACGATCCAAGCAGTATTGGGCCTGCCATGGCTGTTGCGCTGTTGACCACACTTTATGGCGCTCTTATAGCCAACCTTGTCTGCCTTCCCATCGCAGACAAACTCGCCTTTAGAAGTCAGCAGGAACAGGACAATAAGAGCATAATCCGTGAGGCAGCCATTGGGATTGCCCGGGGAATTTCTCCAATGGTTCTTGAACAGTCTCTGAAAATCTACCTTTCTCCAAAAGATCGGGATAAAGCCAAATCGAACAAGGGCAAAGATGAGTGACGAATTAAAAGCAAAAATAAATAAACTAGAAGCGGAAGTAAGTGCAGGTGCTCCTGCGTGGGTTGTAACATTCGGAGACCTGATGTGCCTGCTCCTTTGCTTTTTTGTTCTTTTGCTTTCTTTTTCTGAAATGGATAAGGCCATATATAAGCAGGTTGCAGGGTCGCTGAGAGATGCTTTTGGCGTTCAGCGCAAGGTCAAGACCATGCAGCCGGCCAAAGGAATAAAGATGATCTCCAAGGATTTTGATCAGGAGCTTATTGCAACCCAGCAGCGTGAAGAGTTTATTGTAACCCAGGAAAGGAAAACAATTGGAGAAGAGCTTAAAAAAGCCGTGGAGACTCTTTCGAAGGGTATGAAAAATTTGATCCAGGTGGAAGTCGGTGATAAAGAAATAACTGTCCGGCTTATGGGCGAAACAACCTTTGATTCCGGAAAAGCAGATATTAAACAGCAGATGAAGCCCCTTTTAAAAAAGATAGGGTCAGTTTTAAAAAAGACCAAAGGAAACATAACAGTTTCCGGTCACACCGACAATGTCCCGCTGAGAAGCAACTGGATATATAAGTCAAATCTGGAATTGTCGATTGCCCGCGCCGCTTCAGTAGCGGAATTTCTGTTACACAAAACGAATATTAAGCCCTCTCGCATTGCAGCTATGGGGTATGGAGAATATCGTCCACAGGAATCTAATGTTACAACAGAAGGAAGGAGAAAAAACCGGCGAGTGGAGATTATCCTCAAGCCCAGGTCTTTAAAAAAATAATACAAACAATTAAAACTTGTAGCCGTTCATGGGTTCAAAGGTTTACCCGCCTTTGGCGGCGGCATAGGCGACCAGGGTTCAGGGTTCAGAGGTTGTCGGTTCTCAACACAAATCTGAATCCCAGCGAGAATTCGTAATCTCTGACTCGAGAAGGCATGAGCATAAAACGATTTGAGAATATTGAAGCATGGCAGTTAGCCCGAGAGCTAACTCGCAAGGTCGACAAAAAAGCAACCCTGAACCTTTGAACGCTTACTAGAACTTAAACCCGGCTTCAATAAACGGCCCGCTGAAATCGATATCCACATCAACATCCTCTTCGTCAATTTTCAACTTGTCATATCGATAACCGGCCGCTGCAAATACGGGCCCAAAAATATTAAACTTCACCCTTCCGATCAGGCTGTATACCTGGTTTCCGCTGTATGATATTCCTCTGGCCTCTGCCTCAATTGCAAGTTTATCAACAGGCTTTATCTGCAATGCAAGGTAAACCATTGGGACAGGGAGGGTAAAGTCTTCTGATTCTTCTATACTGGTTGTATCCTGCTTTATTTCTACTTCAAAATCATAAATTCTTACATTAATCCCTATATCAATATTGAATGTTTCAGCAGACAGAGTTTTAATAAAGGGAATTCCGTAATAAAAACCCACATCATAATGGTCGAGAGTTATCTTTGAATAAAAAGGTACATCGGCATCGAAATCATAGTCACCGAATTTAAAATCGACCGTTTTCAAACCCGTGCCGTCAAATTCCATGGGTGTAGCCATAAGGTAAATATTAGGCAGAAAAAGAGGCATATCAATCTTTAGCCTTCCGGTAAAACGTGTTTCATCATCATAATTACAATCTCTTTTAAGATCAAGCTCATCACCGACTGTAATCGATTTATACGCCAAATCCCCCTGGGGAGACTGTTTCCACCCGCCAACCGCCAATTCAAGGCCGAATGCATAAGAGGCAGCCGGAACTATCAGCATGAGAAACAAAATAATAATCGGCATTAATTTTTTCATAGGGTCCTCCTTTAAACTAAAATTGCTGGTTAAAGTTTTGAAAATTAGGACACTTGATATTCGGATTTGTTTCGCCCAATCTTACAAAATGGGCAGATTGCGTGCTACACACCTCAGGGGTTTACCCATGGTTGGCTACTCGCCCAAATAGGCTTTTTTCACCTGTTCGTTCTTAAGCAGTTCTGCCGAGGTGTCGGCAAGGGCGATTTCACCTGTTTCAATTACATAACCGCGGTGGGAAAATTTTAAGGCGAGTTGAGCGTTTTGCTCCACCAGTAGAATGGTCGTGCCCTGTTCGTTGATCCGGCGGATAGTCTCGAAGATAGAATCAACAAGGATTGGAGATAGCCCTAAGGAAGGCTCGTCGAGAAGAAGAAGTTTAGGTCGGGCCATAAGAGCCCGGGCGATGGCAAGCATTTGCTGCTCACCACCGGAGAGTGTACCTCCGTACTGTTTGCAGCGCTCACGAAGGACCGGAAAGATATTGAATACCCGATCAAGATCCTCTTTAATTCCGTCCTTGTCTTTTCTCAGGTAGGCACCTAAATCAAGGTTTTCCAAGACCGTAAGCAACGGGAAAATCATCCTCCCTTCAGGCACCTGGCAAATTCCCATCTGGAAGATATTGTCAGGACGTACTGCAACGATTGACTGGCCCTGGTAAAGGATATTGCCCTCGACAGGAGTGAGAACGCCGCTGATGGTCATTAGTGTGGTGGATTTACCAGCCCCATTGCCCCCTATAAGACAAACAATTTCACCCTCGTCCACTTGGATTGATATCCCCTTGAGGGCGCGTATGTTCCCATAATAGGTCTTGATGTTTTCCAGCTCAAGCAGCATTGGCGGCTCCTGTGCCCAAATATGCCTCAATCACTTTGGGATCGTTTTGAACGTCCTGAG
>JAUUWD010000256.1 GCA_030589225.1 Desulfobacteraceae bacterium
TATTGACACCGATATAATTCGTAGCCAGTTTCACTGATATAATTCCATACCATTCCCACCGGTCTAATTTTGATCCATTCATATCATTCCCTGAGTTTTTTTGGAAAAACTCCTTTTCATTCCTTTCATTCTCCTGTCAGTTCTGTAATTTCGTTAGATTTAAATCATTTTCTCTAATTAGGAGAAAATGACTATGGAAAAGATTCTCTGTGTTTATTGTGGCGACCTGTTTGACCCGAGCCCAAGGCATAAAAACCAGATCGCTTGCAAGAAGCCACAATGTCAAAGGGCCAAGAAGGCTGAGTGGCAAAGGCATAAGATGAAGGCCGATCCGGTCTACAATGCCTCCCAGAAAATTAGCCAGAAACAGTGGGCCAGCGCCAATCCGGGCTATTGGAAAAGGTACCGTAATAAGAACCCCGACAAAGCGGAGCGTAATAGAGTCCTTCAGACAATCCGAAACCGAAAGGCCAGGTCAAAAAAGTCGGGTACAAAGATGGACACGCCGTTGATTGCAAAGATGGACGCGTTAAAATCCGACAATTTTCAGGCGCTTGGTCAGTTTTGGCTTGTCCCTGTGGTTGCAAAGATGGATTCGTTAAAAGTTAATATCGTTAAGATTCCAATCCTTTATCCTTGATTGCAAAGATGGATTCGTTAGGGGGTGTTCGCAAACCATGATAATCTGGCCTCAAATCCACACTGAAATAAAGAAAGGAGGCGGCCATGATTACCAAAAAAATCATAAATTCCAAACGGGTTCGGTGTATTGACGGAGGTTTCAGCTTTATCCCTCACCGGTTCCTTACTGATGGGTTTTTTCAGGCCCTCAGCCAAAGGGAGCTTCTCTTGTATCTGTTTCTTGTCCTTGCTTCGGATCGCAACGGTCTTTCCTATTACGCCTATGACACGATCTGTTCTTTACTCCGGTTCACAGTCGATGATTACATCGAAGCGAGGAACAGCCTTTTACAAAAGGACCTGATCGCCTTTGATGGAACCCTCTTCCAGGTCCTCGATTTACCCTCGAAGCCCTTCACTGTTGTAAATCAGCAAGAAAATCAGGAAGCCATTGCCCGTCTTATCAACCATTCTTTTAAGGAGGTTGATCATGCTTGATAAAAGAACGATCTTCGAGATCCATCGGCTCAAGAATCAGGAATGGTCACAAAGACGGATTGCCCAGGAACTCAGAGTAGGCAGAATAACAGTAAAAAAATACCTTGAAAATCCAGAACAAGCCTTCCCTCAAAAAGCACCAAGACCATCCAAACTGGACCCTTACCAGGACATTATTGATCAGTTTCTCGAACAGGATCCGCAGGTATACGCCACCGTGCTCCTTCAACGCCTTCAAGATGCCGGTTTTGACGGGAAAATAAGCATCCTCAGGGATTATCTGCAGGAAAAACGAGGCCAGTCAAAAAACCGCAAGGCCTTTGTTCGATTTGAATCAGCGCCAGGCCATCAGTGTCAGATTGACTGGGGACATTTTGGGTCCATTGCATATGGAAACACAAAAAGAAGGCTTTACTGTATGGCGGTTATTGAGTCCCACAGCCGGTTACTTTACCTGGAATTTACCCACTCCCAGAGACAGGAGACCCTGCATCGGTGTCTCCTCAACGCCTTCCGTTTTTTTGGGGGCACCCCCAGGGAACTCGTTTCCGATAATATGCTCACGGCGGTTATAGAACGGGACGGGTCCCTCATACGCTACAATGAATCCTTTTTGGAGTTCCTTCGACCTTTTGCCATTGTCCCTTATGCCTGCAATGTCAGAAGTCCCCACGAAAAAGGGAAAGTGGAAAAGGGTGCCATACATTACATCCGGTACAATTTTTTCCCGCTAAGGTCCTTTGACGACCTCAAAGACCTTCAGCATCAGGCCGATCAGTGGAGAGACCATGTGGCCAACATCAGGCTCCACAGCACCACAGGTGAACGACCCATAGACCGTTTTAAGTCACAGGCTATGAGATCCTTGCCCCCTTTTTTGCCCGATTGCAGGGACACGGCTTCAGCAAAGGTCTATCCTGATTTCTCCGTCCGCTTTGATGCCAATAGTTACACCGTCCCACCGTGGGCCATCGGCAGACTGGTCATTGTTAAAGCCGATACACAGACCCTTGCTGTTTACCTCAAAAACAAGGTCATCGCCACCCATGTCCGTTCCTATAAACGAAAGGTGCGCATTGAACTGCCGGCACACCATGAGGCCGCACGAAAGCAACAACGTAGATTCTGGCAATCACAATATGTCGGTGCCTTCATCAGCCTGGGTGAAGAGGCTAAAGTTTATCTTGAACGCCTTGCCAGCATCCATCAGCCCATTAAAAAAAACCTGAAAAAACTGCTCGCCCTCAAAGAAGAATATGGATCTTATGGCCTCATTGAGGCCATCAAAAAAGCCACCTTGCACAATGCCTATGGCGCCCATTACATCGAAAATATCCTTTACCAGGAGATGACGCCCAAAACAAATCATCCTCCGGTCAGGCTTAAAGATGAGAATCTCAACAATATCTGTCTCGAAAAACCCGCCTTAGCCGAATACGATACTTTGGTTGTCAAAAGGAGAAAAAACCATGACAGACTTACAGCGCCTCAAGGAAAAACTAATAAATCTAAGGCTCAAGACAATGGCACAGGACCTTGATGCCATCCTCGAAGATGCAAACAAAAAGAATACCGACTTTTTGTCCATACTTGATCGCCTCGCCGATTTGGAGACAGAGCATCGCCGACAAAACGCCATTAAACTCAGATTCCAGCAATCCAAACTGAACGAAAAAACCACTATCGACCAGTTTGACTTCAACCATCATAAATCAAGAAAGGAGCAGAAAACACAGATCCTGAACCTCTTCAACCTGGAGTTTGTCACAGAGCACAAGGATGTGATCTTGATCGGAAACCCAGGCACCGGAAAGACCTTCTTGGCCAAGTCAATCGCCTATGCCGCTTGCAATGCCAATGTTAAGGTCCTTTTTACCACCGCCATTGATATGATCAATCATCTCATCGCTGCAGAAGCAGATCATTCGCTCTTGAAAAAACTCCACTATTATCAATCTCCGGCTCTCCTTGTTTGTGACGAGTTAGGGTATCTTTCCCTTGGCCAACAGGGATCACACCTCTTTTTTCAGGTTATCAGCGCAAGACACCAGATCAAGTCAACTCTGCTGACAACAAATCTGCCTTTCGCCGAATGGGGAAACGTGTTCGATTCAACTACCGTGGCCACCGCGATCGCCGACCGGCTCGTTCACAACTCCGAGGTCCTTATCATGAGGGGAACAAGTTATAGAAGAAAACAGAAATAGCTCCATATGAAACTTAGCAAAACATAGAGGACTTGAATATCTAGCTCAACTCCTCAACACAAATCTCTGCCTTTCTTAGCATGCAGCAACGCAGAACTATATCTTCAGCATCCACTGGTTTCAACCTCAAACGGTGCCTTTGGTTCTATTCTTCGCAGGTGTCAATAACTTATCAGACAATTTGGTTATCTGCAACTCTTCCCCACATTCATTCGGCAGCGTAATGCATATTCGAGGAGCAGGCATCTTTCATCAAGGCTAAAAAGTAGTTTTTACTTTGTTTATCTTGTATTTTGGCAGGGAAATTTGGTGTTTTCTGATTTTTTGCGGGCGCATCATTTTTGACAAACTCGTAAAAAGTCGGAAAGCACCCGTTGTCGTCATTCCCGCGAAAGCGGGAATCCAGTAAAATCAACCAGTTCTGGACTCCCGCTTTCGCGGGAGTGACGGCCTTGGAGACTTTTTACGAGACCATCATTTTTGATGGCCTCATAAAAAGTCGAAAATCCTGTTTTTGACGCCCATAACTATTTGATTTTCCACTATGC
>JAUUWD010000002.1 GCA_030589225.1 Desulfobacteraceae bacterium
TTGCATCACTTCATTTTGCAATTTAATTAGTGTCTGAACGAAAACTAGGAATTTTTTCAAGATCAAGTCGAAGATCCCGGACTTTGAGCGGGGGAAGGCGAAAATTATAACCACAGGAATACATTGAGTATTTCGAGGATCAAATTCGAGCCTGACGTCCCGCCGATGGCGGGAGGCAAAAAGGGACGGTTTGAAATTGGCTCTGCAATTATATTTTAAGACTACCCTATGTCACGGGTGCATGAACCATAGCAAAACGGAACAAACAAATCAATCTATCAGCAGTCTTATAATTTAATTGCTCGCACGGATAAGAAAAGGTATTAAGATACTCAAACCTCCAGCATCTATGTACAAGTCCAATTTTCATTCCACCACTCAAGGCAAAAGCGCCAAGGGGTAGGAAACCAATGGCTGATAATCAGAAGCCCATACTTAAGGTAATCCTCAGTGCTCGCATGCTGGTGGCCCTTCTAATGGGTTTTGCCTGCGGTTTGCCACTTCTTTTGACCATTTCTTTATTACAGGCCTGGATGAAAGAAGAAGGTGTAGACCTGACTGTAATTGGAATGATGGCCCTGGTGGGTATCCCCTACACTTTAAAGTTCCTCTGGGCCCCTATTATGGACCGTTTCACCCTGCCTTTTCTGGGCCGGAGAAGGGGGTGGCTGCTGATAGCCCAGGTGGCCTTGATTTTTTCAATTGCAGGTCTGGGCTTCACTGATCCGGCGAGCAGTCCATGGATGGTGGCCTTTGCTGCGTTTTTAGTGACCTTCTTCAGTGCCTCCCAGGATATTGTGGTGGATGCCTATCGAAGGGAAGATTTTCCTGATGAACAGTTGGGTCTTGCCTCTTCTCTATATATCAACGGATATCGGGTGGGAATGCTGCTGGCTTCCGGCGGGGGCCTGATTATGGCAGACCACATGCCATTCTCTCTGGTCTACCTGATCATGGCAGCCTGTATGCTGCCCGGAGTTATCACAACGCTTCTTGCTCACGAGCCTGCGATTACCGAAAAAATACCTGAATCCATGAAAGAGGCTGTCCTTGATCCGCTCGTTGAGTACTTCAGCCGGAATGGGGCCCTTTGGATCCTGGCCTTCATCCTGCTTTACAAAATTGGTGACACCATGGCGAGCGCCATGACCATGCCATTTTATCTTGATATCGGGTTCTCAAAAACGGAAATCGGGGCTGTGGTCAAACTTTTCGGGTTCTGGGCCACCATAGCAGGCAGCCTGATTGGCGGGGTGATAATGCTTCGCCTGGGAATCAATCGCTCCCTTTGGATCTTCGGTTTCCTCCAGGCCGCGTCCACTGCCTGCTTTGCCCTTCTGGCTCGCATCGGCCACAGCGTTCCTGTTCTGTCCGGAGTGATTGCCTTTGAAAATCTAAGCAGCGGAATGGGTACCGCTGCCTATGTCGCATTCATGGCCAGTATCACAAACAAGAAATTTACCGCCACGCAATACGCCCTTCTAACCAGCCTCATGGGCATCCCCAGAGTAATGGCCTCAGCACCCACTGGCTTTATTGCCAAACACCTTGGCTGGGAAACCTTCTTTATTTCGTGTACACTTATTGCCATCCCGGGGATGATGCTTCTGCTCAAATTTGCTCCCTGGAATTCGAAAAGCTAACAGGTACGGCTACAGCCACAAACATTGCTCATTCTTAAAGGAGCCGATATCATGAAAGAGACGGCCCTTATGCCTTACGCCGTAATCGTTCACGGGTTCACGGTTCAGAGGTTCAGGGTTCACCGAAAACCTAAACGTTTGATTCGTGAGTTCTGACTGGAGAAGGCATGAGAATATATCGATTTAAGGGTATTGAGACATGGCAGTTGGACCGGGTGCTAACCCGCAAGGTCTAATGTCAACGAAAGAAAGGGAACCCTGAACGGTGAGCTCTAAACCTATGAACACCTACCTTTAGCCTTACAGCTCAAAGCACCCTTTCCGCTCTTTTACTTTTCCTTTGAGCTCTGATATATCCGCACTAATTCAACGTCTCGGAAATGTAAGTTCTCAATAAATTCGGGCTGTATTAAGAAAATCCCCCTCAATCCCCCTTTGCAAAAGGGGGAAGGTTCGGAATGCCCAGACTTATTGAGATGTTACCCAGAAATTGTACAACTTTTAAAAATAACGGTATTTTTTGAAGTCTGAGTTTCTGCCTCGCACATGGAATAAAGGAGGGCTTAAGGCGCAAGGCTCAGGGCACAAGGTAAGAGATATTGGATTTACTTTGCTCTATGCTCTTTGCCCTATGCAATATTTTCCATCATTCCAGTCTTCCAGCATTCTCCCCGCTGTTTCAGTGGGGATGAGCGAAGCGAACTAACTTGATTTCACGCCGTTACATAGGGATAGCAGCCTTGAACCACATCCAGACGACCCAGTTGCCCCCCACCCAGCCACAACTGGATAATCTTACTGTCCCGCAAGTATTTCTCCACATGATATTCCCGGACATAGCCATATGAACCCATAAGTTCCATGGCCCTGTTACATACCATCTCCGTTACATCGCAGGCATACACTTTGGCTGCACTGGCTCGGGCCATAAGGAAGTCGTCGGCAGGGTTCCCGAACTTCTTCCGGTTATTGAACATAGCCGCCACAGAAAGATAATAAGCCCGCGCCGACTCAATGCCAATGGCCATATCAGCAATCATTGCCGCTTGAAGTGAGTGTTTTCTAACCGATTTTCCCCCGTAGGACCTTGTGCTGGTGTATTCCATGACGATCTCTAAAACGGCCTGGGCATTCCCCAATGCCATCGGCGCACTTGAGAGCCGCCCCCAACTGATGTTATTTCTGAAAAGCTGCCAGTCAATGCCCGGCCCCCCTGCCCTGTATTCCCTGGGTACCCGCACATTGTCAAAATAAATGGCCGCATTCACATCCGTAACCTTCATGCCCATTTTGTCTTCCGGTTTTCCGAATGAAAGCCCTGGGGTGTCCCTGGGAACATAGATAAGCGCAAGGCCCTCTTCCTTGAGTTTGGGATCGGTTGTGCAGACGACACAATAGATGTCGGCGACGCTGGCTCCGCTGGGCCACATTTTCTCGCCATTAATGACCCATTCATCGCCCTCCAGTTTGGCAGTGGTTCGGATTGTAAGGCCATGCTCGGCCGCGTCTTCAATATTACAGCCCCCTGCAGGCTCGGTAATTGCCAGACAGCCGCACCGTGGTGTGTCTTCACAGAACATGGGGATGAACTTATCCATTACCGTCGTGTTGCGCGCTCCCATTGCCGCAGCCATAGCCCACGGTATTATAAGGACATGAAGAGAAAGGCCGCTATCCCCACGGGATATCTCCTCAGTCAGGGCGCAGACTGTAGGTGCTGACCTTATCCCCAGGCCGCCATATCTTTGGGAAAAACCGCGTTTCTGAATGCCAAGCTTTACCAGTCCCCCATAAGCCTTCTCAAAGACAGCATAGTCTTCGTCCATCTGCATGCGGACGGGCATAACCTCCTTGTCAATGTATTTTCGGATAGTTGTCAATAAGAGCAGATCTTCCTCCGAGGTGATGAAATCTCCATACCTTTTCATACAAATTTCCTCCTTTCGAACTAAGCTAAGGGCGAGCAGCAATTATTGCCGATTCCAAAAACTCTGCTCAAAATTTACTATCTTGGCCTATGAAGACAGCTAATCCAGAGGCTTGGCCTCATCAATCAGCATGATAGGTATATCGTCCCTGATCTCATATAGCAGTTTGCAATTATCGCAGATCAGGCCGTCTTCGGCATCGTTCAGATAAATTTCCCCTTTGCACTTGGGACATGCCAGGATATCCAATAGTTCTTTGCTTATACCCATATCAACTCCTTTTTATCCTTAAATATTTCGGTAATGTTGGTCCATTGTTGTTAGTTGTTTGTTGCTAATGACTGAAAAACCCAGTAAATCAAACCGTTAGCATCTTTTTTCGTAACTTCTCAATAAGTTCGGGCGCTCACAACCGGATTATTGCCTTAAGCGAATGACAATGCCTGTACAGCCTTTAGGAGTTTAGGTCTGCCCGCCAGTGGCAGGCGGGCGTAAGCCTTTTATAAAATCCTTACGGATAAACTCCACCCGGACTTTTTGAGAAGTTACCTTTTTTCTTCCCTTTCAATAATCCAGCGAACCGCATGTAGGAGATCCTTGGCAATATGCAGAGGCTTAAAGGGTTTATGTGGAAGCACGTATTCAATATCTCCAAGCCCGTATCCGGTTGTGACCATGATTCCTTGCAGGTTAGATCGCTCCGCTAACTCAATATCCGAGCAGCGGTCGCCGATGACATAGGAATTTTTCATGTCAATGTCAAATTTCTCACAGGCCTTTTGAACCAGGCCTGTCCCCGGTTTTCTACAATCGCACTCCACACTGTATTCAGGCACAATACCCCTTGGATAATGCGGGCAGAAGAAAATCCCGTCAATATTGGCATCTTCTTTTGCCAGCAAATCTTTCATATGCGCATGTACCCGGTCAATTAACTCCATGGGAAAATACCCCCGGGCAACCCCGGATTGATTGGATACGATAATTGCCAGATATTGATGCCTGTTTAAAAGACGTATACCCTCTGCCGTACCAGGTAGAAGGACAAAACGGCTTATGTGGTTAACATAACCCATCTGCTCGTTTATTGTGCCATCACGATCTATAAAAACAGCAGGCCTCTTCACTCAATGACCCTCCCTGGAATCTTAGGGCTTGACAAGAATTTTTTTTGACTTGATTGCGCCTTTAATCATTTTATAGAATCCGTCTTGATCCGAAACCATTGTAAACTTAATAGACAGATAACCCATCTCTGGACACATCGGGGCAAAAGCGGCCATCCGCACCCAGTCCTTTTCTGACGTCAGAAGGTATTGGGCACCAAGTTCCTCTCTCATTTGAATCAAGGCCTGGATCTCATTGGGCTTGAATCTGTAATGATCCCTAAAACTTTTAAAATAGACAAGATCAGCCCCCAGTCTGATTAAGGTTTCCCTGAATACCTCTGGTCGAGCAAGGCCGGCAAAAGCCAACACACGTTTTCCCTTTAGAAAATCAGGTTCATGGGACTCATTTAACTGGGGAAATACAACCTTTTCCGGTTCGTGATCTGCACAAAAAATCGGGATTGCAGGAAACTTCTCATTAAGAAGATCCGTGGTCCTTTGTGCTGAGTTTTGATTACTAAAACGCGTAAGAATTGCGATGTCTGCCCTGGCCAGTTGGTCAATAGGCTCCCTTAAAGGCCCCCATGGCAGGAGATGACCGTTTCCAAAGGAGCTTGCAGCATCAATCAACACAAAATCCAGATCTCTTTTTAGCTCCAGGTGCTGAAAGCCATCATCAAGAACAAAAAAGTTAGTTCCAAACTTTCCGTGGGCAAAAGACCCGGCTATGTAACGTTTTCTGGATATGACTATGGGGATACCGGGAAGCTTTCTCGCAAGAAGATAAGCCTCATCGCCGCTCTCCTGTGGATCAGCCTTAATGGCTTCACCATCAGATACCTCAAGGAACTTTTCCCTGTATCGACCCCTATACCCCCTCGAGAGCACGGCCACACGGTACCCTTCTTTTAGCGCCCACCTTGCCAGCATAATAACGGCAGGCGTTTTGCCGGTCCCCCCGGCAGTTAAGTTGCCAATACTAACCACAAAACCAGGGAGGGATTTCTTTTTGAAACGCCTGTGTTTGTAACCTGACAAACGAAGCTTGACTCCAGTGCCGTATAAGATGGAACAAAGAGCCAGAAAAGGAGACAAAGGACCTGAAGATTTTTTTTGATGAACCTGGCTCCAGTCCAGTCCTATCACTCCCATTATCGGAAGCCTCCAGCCTCGCTTATGTGCACCACGACACCCATTACCCTGAATTACGATACCGTTCTCTTAAAGAAAACTACAAGTTTAGATCACTTTAAGCACTTTAGAACAATTTAGCTCACTCCCAAACTCCCTCATACCCTGACGGGGAGTTCTATAATAAACTTGACCCCCTTGGGCTTATTGTCCTTAACCCGGATAAATCCATTATGATCCGTGATTATGGTATTTACAATGGCAAGGCCTAAGCCTGTCCCCTGCTTTTTTGTAGAGAAATACGGTTCAAACAGCTTCTCCTTGTTCTCAGGAGATATACCCTTCCCGTTATCAGCGAATTCTATCTTTACCATTTGAAGCGTCCTGTCATAATCGAGATCAATGATGACCTTTCCTTCACCATCAATCGCCTCGATTGAATTGTCCAGCAAATTGATCATCACTCTCTTCATCTGTTCTCTGTCCAGATTAAAAACAGGCACTTCCTTTGAATCCCTGAAAATGAGTTTCACATCTTTTTGAGCCTCCCTGTAGAGAGTCACAGCTTCCTTAATAATCTTACGGATATCTGATGGGACCGGGTTAGATGCCGGCATTCGGGCAAATTTCGAGAACTCATCTACAAGACACTTGATTTCCTCTACTTGCTTAATGATCATCTCAGTACATTCCTGGAAGACCTTTTCATCACCACTGCCCAGTTTCCCTCCATATCTTTTCTTAAGCCGCTGGGCAGAGAGCTGGATAGGGGTCAGGGGATTTTTGACTTCGTGGGCTATCCGTCTTGCCACTTCCCGCCATGCGGCGACCCTCTGGGCCTTTTCGATTTCGCTTAAATCCTCGAAAACGCCGACAAGGCCAAGGTAATTCCCTCGATCATCGCGAAGAACATTCAAATATACGAGCAGCGTCAGTGTCTTGTTCTCCACAGATAATCTGATTTGCTTCTCTAAAAAACCTTTCTTAAAAAGGCCCTCGTCTCCCAGGAACCCGTCAATAATTTTGATATGTTCCTCTAACAGAATCTCCACGTATTTCTTTCCGATGATCCTTTCCGTTTCTATATTCAGCATCTGCTCCGCTGATTTGTTGATGGTAAGGATTCTTCCATCTGCATCAGCAGAGACCACACCGGCTGCAACATTGGCTAAGACAATCTCCATATATAGACGCCGTTGTTCCAGCTCAAAATTGCCTTTTATGAGCTCCCTATTGGCCTCCTCAAGCTTATTCTTGCTTATTTTCAGATCCATAGTCATTTTGTTAAAGGAATTGACCAAAATCCCTATTTCATCTTTTGCCTCCTGATCAATGAAAAAATCATAGTCTCCTGAAGCGATCCGGTTCGTTCCCTCGGCCAGTTCCTTGATGGGGGTGGTGATTTCCTTGGACAGATAGAAACCAAACCATACGGATGAAAAGATAATAAGGAGCGTAACAATGGAAAGGGTAATCATATGGCTGGTCTTTATCGGTTTCTTCAACATCTTGAGTTGCTCATACTCCTGGAGACCATTCGAAATAATCTTCAGCCTATTAACAAAACTGGCCGGAACAAATTTTGCCAGAACTATCATACCGACTACAGCCTTTGACTCTGTCCTTGAAAAGACAGGGGCAATTCCGCTGACCAGATCTCCATGGGGGGAAGATTTGACAAACCGGGAATCCGTTCCTTCTTTTAAAGTTTTTGTCAGGACTTCCTTACCCGGCCTTTTAAAACCACTAAGATCAATCCGATGGTCCTGGGCAACTGTTCTCTGTTCCAGCTTGTTCGAAAAGACCGATAGGGAAGCCAGGTGGTATTCCTTCTGTTTGTCATTGATGAATTTTTCAAGACCTTCCTTCCTGGAAAGCAACATATAGCCTTCGTGGGTGATAACCCGGCTCAAGTTGTTGCCAAGAGAAAGGACCTCATCGGCAATCCCTTTATAATAGTCACGCCCCAGTTCGACCGAGTTTTTCAGAGATTGTTCAATAGGGAGGTTAAACCAGTATTCGATGGACAAAGAAATGAATTGCACAGAGACAAAAAAGAGAATTATCGTCGGCAATAGAGACAGGGTCATAAAGGCCAGGACCAATTTAGTCCTGAGTTTCGCCCCCATTATGTTCTTTCTTCTTTCAAAAAGCAGCTTGACTAAGTTTCGACCCGTGAGAAAGAAGAGGAGAAGGAGCAATATCACATTGATATTTATGAGGGCGAAAACAAGAATGCTGCTTGAGAACGGTAGTCCCAGCCCCAGATTAAAGACGCGTACTCCCAGGTAAGTCAGGAATGAAATTACGACTAACAGTACGGCTATCAGATATCTTTCCCTGCGTCGCCTCCTGAGATCTTTTCGTTGGGAGTGTAGATAGTTTTTTTTCATAACAGGAGAATCACTGATTATCGGGATCAACCCCGGGAGGTGCTCAGCCCATCAAAGTGAGGATGTCCCACCAGGAGGCTGTCTGAGAATGAGATATTTTTTCCAAGATCAAGTCGAAGATCCCGGACTTTGAGCCTGACGTCCCGCTATTAGCGGGAGGGAAAATAGCCATTCTCGGACAGCCTCCTAGTCAATATGTGAAATTTATCTTGTACCAATCGGTTTCAAAATCCCACAAGGATAAAAAGAAAAGCACATAATCAAGGTACAACGGAAGCCTTATCTTGGCTAATTCGGCCATTATGCGGACCTGGTACCGGTTTCCTTTTTGAAGTTTATTAAGTCCTGTTAGCTTGACACCCACAATTTTCGACATCAGGTTTTTTGCCTCATGGAAATCCTCCACAAGGATCATTTCACTATTTCTCTCCGAAAGTCGAACCTTATAAGCCTTTTTGAGATTATCATACACGATACTATGCGTCACTCTCAGTTCAGCAATATTTTTGTCCCGTTGGAAATCCCTGACTTCATAAAGCCCTATAAAAAATGTGAAGGTTGTATTGATTCCATTTTCAATGGCCTTTATCATCTCCTCTGTAAAACAGCCCGTAACTCTCAAATAGACCAGGAGATGCTCCCCGGTAGAGGTCACAACAATGTCCGTTAATAGCGCTTCTTCTGCCCGGGCCGGTGTTGCCAGGAGGGAGCCCATAAGAAAAATCATTACTAACGCTGTTTTTAACCTGTTGCCTGGGAAAGGGGCGCAGCTCATTAGATGTTCCGTGTGAAAAGACAATTTCCTACAGTTAGTATAAAAATACCGGATATTCTGAGCTCATATAATACGTAAGTGCCCCTTGGAATGCAAGCTATATCGATGCGTTGCTCTGATCAGGCTGGGCTTGATTATGCAGTGTTTTCGCTTAATGGTACAAGGTGTGGAAAAAAGAAAGGGGCCACTTCCTGAGAACGGTTTCAGTGACCCCTTTGTCAGTATGATATAAATAGGCTTATCAGGCGGTTTAGGCAGTCACGGGTTGCAACGCGCCAAAAGCCGGGATAGTTACATTGGTTTTAGTACATTCCTCCGGAGTTTTAAAGGTCATTACCTTCCAGTGTTTCTTTGATTCCATCAGCTTCCTTAGCATGTGCTGGTTAAGAAAATGACCGGATTTCTTAACAACAAAATGGCCTATAATAGGAGACCCTACGATAGAAATATCTCCAATAAAATCAAGGATCTTATGCCTTACAAATTCATCATCAAATCTAAGACCATCTTCATTAATAATCCTAAAGTCATCAATGACGACCGCATTATCAAGCGAGCCTCCCCTGGCAAATCCATTTTTTTTGAGTGTCTCGACATCTTTCATGAAACCGAATGTTCGGGCCGTGCTGATTTCCCTTACAAAATCCCTGCCGGAAAAGGTTAGCTCGTATTCTTGATTCCTCAAAAGGGGATGCTGAAAATCAATCATATAGGTGATCTTCAGCTCTTTTGACGGGTATATGCAAACGGATCGATTGCCGTCATCAACCTTAAAAGGCTTTTTTATAACGATGAACTGTTTTGGGCTTTTCTGTTCCCGGACGTCCCCGCTTTTAATAAGAAAAACAAAAGGGGCCGCACTGCCATCCATAATAGGGACTTCTGGACCATCAAGCTCAACCACTGCGTTGTCTATGCCCAGCCCGAAAAAGGCTGCCATTAAATGCTCAATGGTCGAGACTTTGCAACCATTAGTGCCAATTGTTGTTGCAAGGGTGGTGTCAAATACATTATCGAAGCGTACTTCTACTTCCGGGCGACCTTTCAGGTCGGTTCTTACAAATTTTATCCCGCTATTGGCTGGGGCAGGTCTTAGATTGATCTTGACTTTTTCCCCAGTATGAAGGCCGATACCTGTGCAACCGACCTCATTCATTAATGTCCGCTGTTTATAATCCACAATCCACTCCTGACTTATTTCGAAAATAGTTTAATCGTTTTTCATTAAAGCAAAGCCCGTGCCAAAAAAAAGAACTAACAGGAAACACTTAAGCGAATTGACTTAACTTGTTGATTTAATAAACGAACAATGACGTAATATGTTTTTTTGGGACATTATTGTCCCAAGGGCTTGAAGGCAAAAGTGGGTCAAAAAAAACACACCGCCCTTGAAAAATAACTACACATCACCATGTAACGTTTCTTGAAAAAGGAAAATTTTTATACTATAAATGTAACATCTCAAAAAGCTCGGGCATTTCGACTGCTTCCCCCTTTTGCAAAGGGGGATTGAGGGGGATTTTTTAAATTCAGCCCGAACTTATTGAGCAGTTACCTATAAATCCTGTAACCGTTCAAGGGTTTCCCGCTAAAAGCGGGATTCAGGGGTTGTAGGTTTACCGCAAATCTGAGACGATTATGATGAGCACAAAAAAAACATTCCTTATATCTCTTCTCATATTATGCGCCACAGGCCTTTCAGGTTGCTATCCGGCACTTAGACAGGAAGCGCAACGGCCTGAAGAGACGCTCATACCGGTCCGTTTTTTCTGTCCGACATTTCACGATGACATTGATCCGGAATCCTTGATACTTGCAATCAACAGAAACCTTGAGTACCTGGACCGGCTTGAACCAGGATATATTTTTCGTTACGGCCCACACAACTTTACCTGCCAGCAGGTCCGAGAGAGCCAAGAATTTTTCCTTAACCTCATACAAAAAAACCCTAATCCCAGTCAATTAAATAAAGAGGTCAAAAAGCATTTTCTGGTGTATCGCGCCGCTGGCCGCACTGGAAACAATAAGGTGCTTTTTACCGGCTATTTTGAACCTGTTTTTGCTGGAAGTCTGACTTCAGATGAAACCTATAGATATGCCCTCTACAGGAAACCGGACGACTTGCTCAGAATCGACCTATCCCTTTTTAACAAAAAATTTGAAGGGCAAAACATCACCGGAAGGATCGAGGGAAAGGATGTGGTGCCTTACTATTCCAGGGAACAGATCGAAATGGAAGGGGCATTGGAAGGGCAAAATCTCGAAATCGCATGGCTGAGAGATCCTGTTGATGTTGCTTTTCTTCACATCCAGGGATCAGGCCGATTGACATTACCCAATGGAGAGAACGTTTCGGTTGGCTACCAGGCCTCCAACGGGCGACCGTATCGGAGCATTGGGAGGTATATTCTGGACAAGGGGTATATGGAAAGAGAAGAAATGTCTATGCAGGGAATCAGGAGGTGTCTATCTGAACATCCGGAGATTATTGACGATGTCCTTAATCAAAATCCTTCGTACGTATTTTTTCGAACCCTTGAAAACGGTCCCCTCGGTAACATCAATATCCCCGTTACACCCGAAAGATCTCTGGCCCTCGACGCCAGGCTTTTTCCAAAAGGGGCCCTGGCATTTATTTCGTGCCAGAAGCCCATTGTAAACGATCAGGAAGAAATCACAGAATGGCGTAAATTCTCCCGGTTTGTATTAAACCAGGACACAGGTGGCGCTATCAAAGGTGCAGGAAGGGCAGATCTTTTCTGGGGAAGTGGACCTTATGCTGAAATAGCCGCAGGGCACCTGCAACATGATGGGGAGCTATATATACTGATTAAAAAACCCTAAAGCAAGTGACCTAAAGTGACTAAAATGATCTAAAGTTAAATAAAGAATCTAAAATTCTAAAATGAACTAAAGTGCCTAAATAGAAAATTTTGATAGATCAGCAACACTCAAAAATAGGCGGCTGAGATGCTGCAGGACCCCTATCCTGTTTGCTTTCAATGCCTCGTTTTCTTTTGTCAGGATTTCCACCCCATCAAAAAACTCATTCACAGGCTTCCTGAGCCTAACCATGAGGTCAAGAGCCTTGTAATAGTCCATTCTTTCCAGATATTCATGGACATTGTCCTTAAGCGCCTGATATGCCTCCCACAAATCAGATTCACAGGTTTCCCTGAACAATACAGGGTCTACCTCAAATGGTTTTACCTGTTTCTTGAGTATGTTGGTTACCCTCTTAAAGGTCAGGGCCAATTCTTGAAACTCTCTTGACTCAGAAGCAAATTTCTTGAGCTGGTCAATCCTTGAGCGCAGTTCATTGATCCGATCGAACTTAACCGATATAACGGCCTCAATCAGATCGGTCTTATAACCCGAACGTAACATCAACTGTTTATATCGTTCTCTGAAAAAGGCTGACACCTTGGCAAATACCCGGTCACTGTCAAACTCGATCTCGTCACGCAAGACAGAGAGACCTTTTGCAATGAACTCCTTAAGGGACAGGTCCCACCCCATGTCTTCTATAACCCGGATGATGGCCAGGGAATGTCTGCGAAGGGCAAAAGGATCCGCAGTGCCTGACGGTTCCAAGCCAACAGCAAAACAGCCGACAATTGTATCCATGCGGTCTGCCAGGCCAACAACGGCCCCAATTTTGGAAGTGGGAAGCTGGCCCTCTGCCCTTGCGGGGAGGTAGTGTTCATAAATTCCCAAACACACTTCTTCCGGCATGCCTTCCAGCCGAGCATACTCTCTGCCCATTACACCCTGAAGGCTTGGAAACTCTGTGACCATATGGGTAACGAGATCACATTTACACAATCTGGCAGTAGTTTCTACATCACCAACCTTGTCAGAAAGCACTTTTTCAGCAAGGTACCCGGCCAGTCTTGTAAAACGCTGAACCTTTGCATAGGAAGTCCCCAGATCGGCCTGATAGATAACCCTTTTCAGATCATCGAGCCGATCGCCGAGCATCCGTTTTCGATCCTCTCTAAAAAAGAAGTCAGCATCAGAAAGCCTGGCGCGCAAGACCCGTTCATGACCTCTCCGAACCACAGATTCATCCCTTACAACAGTGTTGTTAATGGCCACAAAATTCGGCATTAGTTGGGCGTTCTCATCATAGATTGCAAAATATTTCTGATGCTCTTTCATTGCCGTTACCAGAACAGGACCGGGGAGATCTAAAAAAGCCTCATCAAAACTGCCACAAACCGCAGAAGGGTGTTCCACTAAATTTGCCACTGTTTTCACCAACTCCGGGTCCTGGGCAGGCCTTCCACCAACTCTTCTGGCTGCATCCCCTGCCACTTGCTCCACGATTTCTTCTCTTTCCTGCTGGTCGATTATGACGAAGCTCTTCTCCATTTTTCTAAGATAGTCCCGAACGTCTGAGACTTCTTTTATTTCAGGTGCCATAAACCGATGTCCCCGGGTAGTATTACTGCTCCTTACACCTGCCATCTCAAAGGGGATCACCTCACCGTTCAAAAGGGCCAACACCCATTGTACTGGCCGGACAAACGCATAGCCAATGTTCCCCCAACGCATGGACTTAGGCCAGGAAATATCAGCGAAGAGTTTCGGCAAGACCTCAGCTAAGATATCCTCAGTGGGTCTCCCGGGAATCCGGCGTTTTACGTATAGATATTCCCCTTTTGGCGTGTTTACGCATTCCATTTCCTCAACGGAAACTCCCTGCCTTTGCGCAAAACCAATGGCGGCCTTAGTTGGCTTTCCTTCTTTATCATAGGCTACACTCTTCGGAGGACCCGTGTTCTCCTGGACTAAATCCTTCTGTCTTTCCGAAACGCCTTCCCCTATGAGCACCAGTCGCCTGGGTGTTCCATAAGTGCGCAGGTTGCCTGTTATTTCAATCCGGTTTTCTCTTAAACAGGCTTCTGCCAGCCGCCTCAACTCATTTAATCCTTCCTCCAGGTAAGCTGAGGGGATCTCCTCTGTTCCAATTTCTAAAAGCAGTTCAGCACCCATATTTTTTCTCGTCATTAGTCATTGGTCATTTGTCAACAGTCAATTGTCAATCGTCAATAGTCAAAGGGTATCCCATTTCCTCTCTCTGAACCAAATAATTCTTTGCAGCAAGACGCGCCAGATTTCTGATACGATCAATGTAATGGGTTCTTTCTGTCACACTGATTGCCCCTCTGGCGTCCAGGATATTAAATGTATGCGAACACTTGAGGCAATAATCATAGGCCGGCAGGACCAGCCCTTTCTCAGAGAGTTTGATGGATTCTCTCTCTTGCATACCAAACATCTTTACAAGCATATCCACATCAGCCATCTCAAAATTATACACAGACAGTTCCCATTCCCCTTTTTTATGGACATCTCCATATGTCAACTGATCATTCCACATGAGATCAAATACGTTCTCTTTATCCTGTAAATACATGGATATTCTTTCCAACCCGTAAGTAATCTCTACAGAAATTGGATCCAGCCTGATGCTGCCCGCCTGTTGAAAATATGTAAACTGGGTGATCTCCATACCATCAAGCCATACCTCCCATCCAAGGCCCGAAGCACCTACGGTGGGGGATTCCCAGTCATCCTCAACAAACCGTATGTCGTGATCTAAAGGATCGACCCCAAGGGCATTTAAACTCCCGAGATAGATATCCTGTATATCAATGGGAGAGGGCTTAATGATCACCTGGTACTGGTAATAATGACCCAAACGGTTCGGGTTTTCGCCGTATCTGCCATCAGTGGGACGTCTGGAAGGTTCCACATAAGCAACAGACCATGGTTCCGGACCCAATACCCTTAACAGGGTCGCAGGATTAAAGGTTCCGGCCCCCACCTCAAGGTCATAAGGCTGCTGGATCACACAGCCATAATTGGCCCAGAATTTTTCAAGGGCCATAATAAGTTCTTGGAAATTCATAAATTCCCTCCGGCGCAACGCTGTCCTGAACAAGAAAAAATGTCCATTCTGTATATTGTGAATCAAAGTCAACCCAGACTCGGAAGGTGGGACGTTACCACCCGAACAGCCGGTTGTCAAGATAGGCTTAGACGCTGCCAGGACTAAGTCATTTAAAGAGATAATACATTGAATAGATAGAACTTATTTGCTTATTTATTTTTCTAAAAATCTGAAGCTCGAAATCCGAAACCCGAAACAAATACGAATGACATAAATCCTAAATTCAAAAAAATGCCAAAATCCTGTAAATATTGTATAAGCTCCCGAAATGTTTTGGTCATTTGATATTCGAATTTCGATATTCGGATTTCGGATTTGAGTTCCGTTATTGGCAGAGCGAATCCTCCAGGTTTGACCAAGTTAGAGTCTACTTTGACGTTACCGTGGGGTCATCCAGCAACCATATTGACACCCACCTAATGCTTCCATATACTTAATCACTCTACACAAAGGTTATGCTATGGAAAATTCAGGAAAAAAGAAGGAACGGGTGAAACATATCTTTGAGATACTGGACCCCCTCTATACCCAGGAGAAAACATCCCTCAAATACAGGACTCCTTTTCAG